>CAYGIL010000010.1:0-11487 GCA_964349965.1 uncultured Candidatus Saccharibacteria bacterium
AAAATATTTATTCCTGGCGCGGGGCGAATATAAAAAACATTTTGAGTTTTGAAAAGGACTATCCCGACGCGACGATCATCATGCTCGAGCAAAACTACCGCTCCACACAAAACATCCTCGAAGCAGCAAACGAAGTGATCAAGAAAAATAAATTCCGGCCTGACAAAAACCTGTTTACTAAAAATGAAAACGGCGAAAAGATAAGTCTCTACGAAGCGATCGACGAAGCAGACGAAGCGGAATACATCGCAGGAAAAATTTTGGAAATTTGGGACAAAAAAGAAAGTGTATTATCCGAGATAGCAGTACTCTATCGCGCGAACTTTCAGTCGCGCGCGCTCGAGGAGGCGATGCTTCGGCATAATGTGCCGTACCAAGTCCTCGGTGTGAAATTCTTTGAACGAAAAGAAATCAAAGATACCCTCGCATACCTCCGTGCAGCACTAAATCCGAGCAGTCTAGGAGACATCAAGCGCATCATAAACTTTCCCGCTCGCGGTATCGGCAAAGTCACTCTCGCAAAGATCTTTGCAAACGATATGGAAAGTTTACCGATAAAAGTCAGAATAAAAATTAATAATTTTTATCAAACTCTCGAAGAGATCAAGGAGAAGATCGAGATAAGTAAAGCATCAGAAATTATAAAGTATGTTGTAAAAAAGTCTGGTATCGAGCACGAACTCTCCTCCGGCAGTGACGAAGACCTCGAACGCCTCGAGAACATCAAAGAACTCGCGACTCTCGCCCTCAAATACGACAACCTCGAGAATGGGCGCGGCATCGAAAAGCTTTTAGAAGATGCCTCGCTCGCGTCTGACCAAGACAGCATCATGGTCAACAGTGAGAAAGTAAAAGCGCAAAATGTAAACGCTATAAAACTCATGACTGTGCATGCCGCCAAAGGACTCGAATTTAAAAATGTATTTATCACCGGGCTCGAAGACGGTCTCTTTCCGCACGAACGAAGAGGTGATACGGCAAATGAAGATCAAGAAGAAGAGAGGCGACTCTTCTACGTCGCACTCACTCGAGCAAAGGAAAAACTGTTTTTATCATTTGCGAACTTTCGTACGATCTTCGGCTCACGACAGATCAACTCGCCTTCAGAATTCATCTTTGACATTCCAGCCGACTTGTTAGAAAAGGAAGAAGAGGGTAGAGTAAAGACGATTTATATTTAAACATGGAAGCAAAAAAACACAAACCGAGGAAATCACTGGGTCAAAACTTCCTAAAGTCAGAAATCGCCCTTCGAAAGCTCGTCGAGGCAGGGGAGGTCACAAAGGACGACACAATCCTCGAGATCGGGCCAGGCAAAGGCGCAATTACCCGAAAACTCCTCCGATATGCCGGACGGGTCATCGCAGTCGAAAAAGACCCTTATTTGGTAAGCTTTTTACGAGAAAAGTTCTCTGATGAGGTAGCCAGTGGACAGCTGATTTTAGTAGAAAATGACATATTAGACTTCGAAATTAGTAAAGCTTTTCCGGAAGTTTTCGAATGGTCTGGCCGGGGTGCGGGGCCCCGGAGAACCGAGGACCTGAGAAAAAATTCGGAAAAGCGAGCTTATAAAATCATCGCAAACATCCCGTACAATATTACTGGAGCAATTTTGAAGAAATTTTTGACTGAAACGCATCAGCCGAGCCTCATGGTCCTACTTGTTCAGCACGAAGTAGCAAAACGCATTGTAGCTCGAGATAAAAAGGAAAGTATCCTCTCGATTTCAGTAAAATCCTATGGAAAACCGAGCATGATCGACAAGGTTCCAGCTCGGTATTTCTCTCCATCTCCCAAAGTTGACTCAGCCATCATCAAAATCGCAGATATTTCACGGGATTTTTTCATAAAAAATGAAGTTGATGAAGAAAAGTTCTGGGAAATCGTCAAAAAAGGCTTTGCGCACAAGAGAAAAAAGCTCTCAGGCAATCTAAAAAATGCTTTTTCGGATGAAAAGAAAATAAATAAAGAACTTGGAGATAAAAGGGCAGAAGATATAACACTTTTAGACTGGATATTCCTCGCTAAATAATAAGTGTTGCGGTATAATTATATGCATAAAGAATATGCATTGGTCAAAGCAAAGGAAGGTTGTCGTACTCATCTTCTTGATGGTCCTTTTGGCTGTTCTTTTATTTGCTAAAAAGGAGATAATTTTCAAAAATCAAACTGGAGAAAACGGCCTCGTATACAACGGCACCGAAACATTAGAGGACCTCGTAAACACAGACACTGACGGTGATACAGTACCTGATTGGGAAGAAGGCCTATACGGGACTGATCCCCTCAAAAAAGAAACCGCTTCAGGTATACCCGACAAATCCTACATAGACGGCAAGAGAAAACAAACAGCCGTAGACGGCGAACTCACACTCACAAGTGAAAACCCGGAAAACCTCACGCAGACTGACAAGCTCTCTCGAGAATTATTTGGAAGTATCGCCGCATTAAACCAAGCAGGCGAGATTAATGAAAACACAGTAGACACAGTGAGCAACGCCGTCCTCGAAAAAATACAAAATCCCGAACAGAGGAAAATATTTTCGCTATCACAATTAAAAATAACAGAAAACAATAGCGCACAAGCTGTCGCAAAGTACAGTGCCGAATTAGACAAGATTTACAACGGGAGCACGATCAAATACACAGTGCCCGACGTACTTCAGAAATTCGTAATCGACGAAAATACCGTAGACGAAACTGCCTTAAAAGATCTCGGGCCTCTCATCACCCAAACTAATAAAATTATCGAGCAGATGATAAAACTCGAAACACCACGACGCATAGTAGAGTTACATCTAAACGTAATAAACGGACTAGAAAAATTATCCGAAAACATGAGCGATATGACCTTGTATGATAGCGACATCATAACTGCGATCAGCGGGCTCAGTCAGTACAAATCAAACGTAGACAAAGTGCAAGAATACGCAACGATACTTGCACAAGCGATATATGAAAATTAATAATACAATTACAAAAATAATCTACGGCTTTCTGCTAATCGCAATTTTAGCACCTGGATTTGTATTGAGTATGCCAAAAGAAGCAAGTGCACTATCTCCACTTTGTACAACAGCCGACGGAGGACCATGTCAGGGTGCTGCTTCTGGATGGCTCACCAAATTCTTCACCGCATCAACCTCAGTATCTACTGCTACATCAGCAAGCTTTGATGCAAAACAATGGGCAGAAGTAATTTTGAAACACGTCTTACAAGCATTTGCTCGCCGACTCCTCGCGCAGATGACTCAGAGTACTGTGAACTGGATCAATTCTGGTTTCCACGGCTCACCGCTCTTCGTCGAGCGACCGGGAGCATTTTTTAAAGACATAGCAAAATACGAGATTAAAAACCTAGTACAGCTAATAGGTTACGACAACGGCCGATACCCGTTCGGTAAATCTACGATTATAAACACAATACAAAGCTACAAACGGCAGTTCCAAACAAACGCGCAATACTCTCTAAGCAAAGTAACCCGAGATCCTCAATTACTCCAAAGATACAGGACTGACTTTAGTTACGGCGGGTGGGACGGTTTTCTTTTGAACACTCAGTACCCGCAGAATAATTATCTCGGTTTCCAGATGCTTTACAAAGACGAACTTGGCAGCAGGCTCCGAGGCACAACACAAAGCGAGGCAGAAGTTGTACGTGATACTTTGCAACAAGGGCTCGGCTTTCTCTCTCCGCAAACATGCCCAAGTAATCCAAATTACAACAACTTGAAAAATCAATTTCAGCAGCCCGTTTTCAAGTATGGAGTACCACCTCCAAAATTTGACTGCGGCATTACACCACCAAGCTCCGATACTGAAGCATACGAAGCATACAATAGATGCGAGGAACAGTATCGACAAGATGAAATCATTTATGAATCAGATAGACTCGAAGCCCAAGCAGAATGGAGTAAAACAAATTCCTGTCCAGGCGGCCTCGTAAGCACGACCCCGGGCTCTGTAGTTTCTGCGCAAATAATGAAAGCAGTCACTGGGCCATACGATCAAACTTCACTCGCAGCAGCTATGGGAAACAGCCTTTCTGCAGTATTTGATGCACTACTTAATAAATTCATGAACGAAGGTTTGAATTCTCTCAGTAGTAAAATAAGTGGGCAGGGCAACAATAACAACAACAATGATGACTTTGATTATTACGGGTACACTCTCGGTAGTCCGGTAAACTCCGGCACAAATACCGGAACTGGATTTGACTGGAACGGACCTGACGGGGAGATCATACTCGCTGACCTCAAGCGTGAAGTACAAACTGCGATCGATAACGGAAACAAGGAACTCAATATAATAAATAGCACAAACATAACGAGCCCTGGATTTCTTCAATACGTTGATACTATCGTATCCCGCACCCAAGAGCTCGACATGTGTGTGCCGGGGCCAAACTTTGGATGGGAAGAAAGAGTAGACGCCGAAGTTCAAAGAAAAGAAAGCACCGAGACAGCGACGACACTCGGTAATGCGTTCAAAAGCTGGCTACCACCAAAAATGAAAACGGAGCTGCCTAGTTCAGGTATATACCTAAGCAGTGTTAACTCTATCAAAGAAACTAACAAAGAAAAAGAAACCCTCACAAAGAGAGAGGAAACTATTCGCGAAACACTTGTAAAACTCGAGTCGATCAAGGCAAGCTTAAGTAGCATCACGACGCAACCAACCCGAGGATCAGAAAACGAAAAAACAATGGTTCGCCTCAAGCAAAGAATGCAAGGAATGCTACTAGAGCTCTCCACGGCTAGTACGGTAACAGAAGCACAAAACATCCTCGATGACGCAAAGGATAAGATGAACAATCTAAACTCATTGATAACAAAATGCACTACTGAGAGGCAGGTAAAGGGTTGGAGCAATCCGGGCGGAGCAAGCAGCGTTTTCAATAACACAACTTCAGAGAAAGAAACATTCTGTACTTCATTCATCGGGGCAACGCTTAACTGTGACGTAATATTTACCGGAAATAAAGGAGATTACACTGTTTCAGATGCGGGTCCGATCGGGGGAGGCCTGAATCCGGTCATTCCTACGATCCCTGAAAACTCAACACCGAAACTCGGAACTTGTATAAAAGGCCTTACGATCAAACAGGATATAACCGAAAACGAGTGCAGTAGTACGCTTGGAGGAGTTTGGATTCCAAATCAGCAGTAAGAAGTTAGGGCGAGCCGTGTATATGATTAAAAAAATTTTGCCGTACATTTTCATAGTACTTGTGATGATCGGATTTTTTAGTCCGGCATCTTCAGTATATGCACTAACAGCAGGATATTGCACAGGAAATATAGTCGATCCGGAAAATTACACTGATCGCACCTCTTGTCAGAATGCAGGCGGCAGATGGATCGGGGACGATGGGATAAATGTAGAACCGAAACCAACCACAGAAACCAAAAACAATTTCGGTGACGCGATAGGCTGCGCAGGCACCATTCTGGGTTGGAGTCTAGAGGCATGTTTGACTAAAATACTTTATTTCTTATTCTTCACTCTACCGTCTGGAATACTTGTTGTAGTCGCAAAGTTATTTGACGTCACGCTCGCACTCACTTTGAGCACCTTCCTCTTAGAAAACAATTACCTCTCAGAAGCATGGAGAATAGTACGAGATTTTTCAAATATTTTCTTTATACTTGTATTACTCTACATATCATTCGAACTCATACTCGGACTCGGCGGACACGGAGCACAAAAAATGATAATAAAAGTAATCATTGTTGCTCTCCTCATAAACTTCAGTATGCTCGCGACAAAGATCGTAATCGATACCTCGAACGTACTCGCCCTCATCTTCTATAACAAAATCACGGTCATAACAAAAGACGGAGATATAACAGTACCCCAACAACCAACAATAAATGAAGATTTGGTGGGAGTAAAACAAAAAGATTTCTCTACCGCTATTGCAGCCAGCTTCGACCCAACTCAGTTTATAGACTTCGAAAAATTCAATGAAACAAAAACAGGGGGCTGGATGGGCACTATCTTGACCAATTTCGTACCAGGCGGAATCGTAACCGGACCTGTTATCGAAAGGGTATTTTTGAGTAGCATCGGCCTTCCTACCTCGATGGCGATACTACTCATAGCTATATCCTGCGTTATGTTCCTTATGGCAGCATATGCATTTTTCATGGCATCGATCGCTTTTATGGGGAGATTGATAGAGTTTTGGATACTTATAGTATTTTCTCCGTTTGCATTTATGTCGATAACTCTTCCAAAGCTCGAGAGTTTCGAATATATAGGGTGGAAAGATTGGTCAACGCGTTTGTTTTCAGTAGCATTTATGGCACCGATCTTCATGTTCTTCATGCTCATAATTTCAAAACTTATTCAGATCGATCCATTCGGTAGGATAACCGACTCACAAAGCGTATTTACTGAAGGAGGTACTAAATCATTTGCCGGTATCATAATACTTGCGATATTACCCGCAATAATAAACATTGGGCTACTACTGAAGGCCATACAATTTGCAAAAAAAGGCGGTGGACAATTTGGAGAAATGATCACGAAATATGGAACCCTCGCAGCAGGAGCTATCGGCGGACTCGCCCTCGGTGCAGCAACCGGCGGCGCAGGACTACTAGCGACAAATACTGTTGGAAAGTATGCCTTGGGCAAGGCAGCAAGTCAAACTCTACAAGCCAAAGCCGCTTCTGGTGATAAGTTCGCCCAAGCAAAACTTTCAGTGGCAAATTCATTCGCAAATAAAAGCTTTGATCTACGAGAAACAAAACTTGGAAAATATACTGCAAAGAAAGCTGGCCTAAATCTAAATAATGCCGGGGTTTCACTACTTGGTCTAGATACTGAAAAACTCAAAGGAGGTCGCGTAGCCCAGATCAAGAAAACAGCTGAAGCGGAGCAAAAGAAAATGAAATCATACTACATGACCGGCGCATCAGCAGCAGAACAAGATAAGCGTCACGACGAATATAAGAAAGATAAGGAGAAAGCCTCGGAAGCATATGGAGGATTCTTAGAAGCCGAAGAAAAAGCATTTGAGGAGGCTTATAAAAAGGGAGATACTGCTAAACTAAGAGAGTTGGGGCTTTCTAGAGATCGAGGAGAAATCAGAAAGGGAGACATAGAAAACTCCAAAGCAATCAATAAGGCACGAAAGAAAGCATACATACAAAGTCTCAAGGAGGGTGAGAAGATTGGAAGTATTATCATGGAAGGAATAGGGAAAATGGTTACCACCAAGGGTGGCCTTGCAACAACAGCCGCAGTTGGGGCTACGGCTGGCATCGTCGGGGCAGGAGCCGTAATTCCGATCGGAGGATTCTTGTACGCAGTCAAAGAAGTAGTCGCCGGAGGTGTACGCAAAAGCAACCCTGAAGTCCTAGCAATGCTTCAAAAAGGTGTGAAAGATGAGAAAGAAGAATGGATAGAACATGGAAAACATCTCTTTGGACATCAACACGAAGAAGGGGGAGATCATGGCTCAGACAAGGCAGCAGCACATGCGGCACATCCACCAACACCCGCCACTGCACCCGCAGTAGGAAAGGCAGCACCCGCGAGTGGTGGTCACGGAGCAGCACCCGCAGCGCATCATTAATTAAATCAAACCAACACAATGGACGAAAATACAAAAGAAATAATCCAAAATGAGTTCGCCAGCCTTCCGGAACCTATTCAGAAGTTGATTCTTTCACCTTCTTATCAGAAAACTTTGAGTGAAATAGGCGAGGAATTCGGACTAAATCAAAAAGAACTCTATGCACTCGAAGGAGAAACTACTTTGGCAGTTATGGGCCTCAGTCCACTTGATAAATTTGAGGACGGATTAGTAGGCTCAATGTATATAGAAAGGGAGAAAGCACAAAGGATAGCGCTCGAAATAGACGAAAAAGTATTTTCTTTGATTAGGGATTTATTAGAGATCATGAATGAAAAAGACGAAGACCGGGAACATCATTGGCAGCAAAATCTAAACTTCATCATGTCAGGAGGGGATCATGAGGCATTGATGATCCCACCCACAAACGAAAACAGCTATATTCCGGATACAAAAAGTGATAATAACCAAAAAGTAGGGGGTTATGTACTAGAAAATGAATCGAAAATTACAGACATAAAAAATAAATTCCTATATAATGATAAGAAGGGTCAGTAAATAATATAAAAATGAAGGAATGGATTTACTACAAGTCAAAATTGAAGAAGCAAAGAAAAAACTCGGAGAAGATACATTGAATGCTATTGCTAATGTGGATTGGAAATCAGGAATTTTTAAAATCCGTGAAAAAAATGATTACAATCTAGAGCAACTCGCAGAACTCGAGCTTGAAACAGAAATGCTTCTTTGCGGACTCGTACGCGGAGAAGACTATGAGAAGGATCTAAGTGATCGGATGAAGATCTCGAGAGATGAAGCGAATTCGCTCGTCCAAGACATGAATGAATTTGTGTTCAAAAAAATCAAAAATGAACTCATCCGACTAACCGAACGCAAAAGAGCGATACATACAGGGAAAGAACCTTTGATCGAAACAAGGCGTGGGGTTATACCACCTAAGATAGCCGAAAAACCAGAACCAATGGAAAATCTACGCATGGACAACAAAGACAAGCAAGTGCTCGCATCCGCAGGGATCACAATGCCTCAAGGTAACCTCGTAGACATCAATGCACCTATCAATGATTTCTCCAAAGAAAAAAGGGAAGATATGCTGGAAAATATCGAAAATCCAGACTCTATAATACCTCCTACCCTTAAAACAGAAACTCCGAAAACAGCTTCGATCGTGCATCCTATACTCAGTGAGAAGATGCTAAGCCCAGTACAAACACCAAAAATCGAAACACAATACTCACTCAGCAATCTATCTAAAACAACAAGTGCCGACACGAAAAATAATAATCAATCCAAGGGTGAACCTGTAAACATAAAGACTTACGAAAAAGGCGCTGACCCATACAGGATGTCGCCTGATGAATAATTAATATGCAATTCAAAGTTCCACAATTTTTAGAAGTAGAAGACAAGATTTTCGGACCATTTACATTCCGAGAATTTATTTACCTGACCGGGGGAGCAGGATTGTGCTTTATGCTCTACAAAGTGCTCGGAATATTCTGGGGAGCGATACCGATCATTATCGTGGCAGTTTTGTCAGGATTGCTTACTTTCTATCGACCCAACAACAAGCCTTTCTTAGACATGTTAGAATCAGGTATAAAATACGGTTTACAAAGCAAACTTTACATATGGAAACAACGTGAACAGAAGAAAAACTTTGAAAGAAAAGAGGAAGCACAAAAAGCGATCAAGGCATCGATGACAGGGAGCAGTCCTGCACTCACTCAAAGCAAGTTGCGTGACCTCGCATGGAGTTTGGATGTTCTTGATTTAAATAAACACATAACAGAAAGAAAATAGAATGGCACTAAAAGCAAAAGCAACTCAAGAGTTTGTACCGATCAAGGAAATCCGAGACGGTGTTTTAGTGCTCAAAGACGGTGATCTCCGTGCGATCATACTCGCAAACTCGATCAACCTTTCACTCAAATCAGCTGATGAACAAAAAGCAACGATATTACAATTCCAAAACTTCCTAAATACTCTTGATTTTACAGTACAAATCTCAGTTCAATCCAGGCGTCTCGACATCAGGCCATATATCCTACTACTCGAAAACAGAATGAAAGTTCAGAGCGAACCGCTTCTCAAACTACAAACAAAGGAGTACATAAACTTCATCACAAACTTTACCGAATCAGTAAATATCATGACCAAGAGCTTCTTTATAGTAGTGCCATACACTCACACCATACTCAAATCAGATACAGGCATTTTAGATCGAATCCTAAGGAGAAGAAGCACTGAAGAGAAAGCAGCACTCAAAGAAGAGGATTTCGAAGAAAAAAAATCACAACTTGAACAGAGAGTCGGTGTAATACAACAAGGACTAAGCCGTTGTGGTATCAAGTCAGCAATGCTTGGCACAGAAGAAGTAGTAGAAGTTTTCTACAAAGTGTTTAACCCAGGGGAAGTAGAAGGAAAAATTAAGGTAGAATAGAGTGAGGCAAGACCTAGTATGCTAGGTCTTGCCTCACAATAAAGATATGGACTTTTTCAAAAAATTATTTAAACAAAAAAATACTCCAACTGACACAAAGGACGAAAACGAAGCAGACGTCTCTCTTTTAAATGTGTTACCTGAGCAGATCTACGAATCAGCGAGCCTAGAATTGCAGGATATCATAGCCCCGTCGGCACTCAAGATTGAACCGAAGTCTCTAAATCTCGGAGAGAAGATTGCTCGCACGTTTTTCATAATTTCATACCCGAGATATCTAACTGATAATTGGTTCTCTCCGATCATAAACCTGGACAAAGTATTTGATATCTCGATCTTTATACACCCGATTGACACCTCGCTGGTACTGCGCCAATTCCAGAAAAAAGTCGCTGAAGTTCAAAGTCAGATCAACGTACGTCAGACAAAAGGCATGGTGCGCGACCCCATGCTCGATACTGCCTATGATGACCTCGAGGGTCTCCGAGACAGCCTGATCCAGGCTCAAGAAAAGATGTTTGATATGGGAATATACATCACGATATATGCTGACAACGAAATGGAACTCTTTAAGATAGAGAATGAGATAAAATCCATACTCGAAGCGCGACTCGTTTACATAAAACCTGCATTATTCCAACAAGAAGAAGGATTTAAGAGCGTTATCCCGACCAATACTGATTATCTTAATATTCATCAAAAATTAAATTCTGAGCCAGTATCGAGCGTGTTCCCGTTCATCTCCTTTGACCTTACTTCAGATAGCGGTATCCTGTACGGTATAAATAGGCACAACTCGAGTTTAGTAATTTTCGACCGGTTTTCTCTAGAAAACTACAACTCTGTTACCTTTGCAAAGTCCGGTTCTGGAAAATCATATGCGATAAAGCTAGAAATCCTGCGCTCTCTTATGTTTGATGTTGATGTGATAGTGATTGACCCAGAGAGGGAATATGAGTTCCTCGCCGAAGCAGTAGGGGGTAGGTATTTCAATATTTCACTCGCATCTGATCACCACATGAATCCTTTTGACTTGCCTATGCCACGCGAAGACGAAACCGCGGAGGACGTACTCCGATCAAATATCATCAACTTGGTAGGGTTGTTCAGACTAATGCTCGGCGGTTTAACGCCAGAAGAGGATTCGATAGTAGACCGTGCAATAGGAGAGACGTACGCAATGAAAGACATAACCCCCGAATCAGACTTTTCAAATATCGAGCCTCCGCTACTTTCGGACTTTGAAATGGTTGTAGCAGGCATAGACGGGAGCGATTCGATCGTTTCTAGATTAGCTAAGTATACGAGAGGCTCCTGGGCCACATTTTTGAACCGTCCAAGTAACGTAGACATAAACAAGAAATTCGTTGT
This sequence comes from uncultured Candidatus Saccharibacteria bacterium, assembly GCA_964349965.1. GTDB lineage: Bacteria > Patescibacteriota > Minisyncoccia > Phycocordibacterales > UBA9973 > UBA9973. The sequence goes on from CAYGIL010000010.1 coordinate 11,421, forward strand.
TTTTTCCATACGAGATATGGAAGACGAGCTCAAGCCAGTCGCGATGTATATCATTATGCATTATATC
>CAYGIL010000011.1:0-11090 GCA_964349965.1 uncultured Candidatus Saccharibacteria bacterium
GCCGTATACAACCAGCAAAGATCGAGGAGCTCGTCGAGAAGGCACGAGAAGAGATCAATAAAATAATCAAAGAGAAAGGTGAGCAAGCAGTCTACGAGTGCGGTATATTTAATCTAGACCCTCGCGTAGTAGCAATAGTAGGAAGACTATACTTCCGTACAAGCTTCGGCCAAAATGTACTCCAACACTCAGTAGAAATGGCACACATCGCGGGCATGATCGCAGAAGAACTCGGGGCTGATGTTGCAGTCGCAAAGGCTGGTGCCCTCGTTCATGACATCGGTAAAGCTCTCGACCACGAAGTTCAGGGTACTCACGTCGATATCGGTATGCGCATCCTTCAAAAATTCGGTACTGATGAGCGCATAGTCACCGCGATGAAGAGTCACCACGAGCAGTATCCGTATGAAACAGTTGAATCAATAATTGTGCAGACTGCTGACGCGATCTCCGGTGGCCGCCCAGGTGCCCGTCGAGACTCAGTAGAGAACTACTTGAAACGCCTACAAGAGCTCGAAACCCTCGTAAATGCCTTCCCTGCTATCGAACGCTCATATGCGATACAAGCAGGCCGAGAAATCCGCATTTTTGTAACCCCTGAGAAGATCTCAGACGCAGAAGCGAAACTAATGGCACGCGACATAGCAACAAAAATCGAACAAGAACTCAAATATCCGGGAGAAATCAAAGTAACCATGATCCGAGAAACTCGAATCGTCGAATACGCGAGATAATTTCACACCGCAATTAACAAAAAGTCAAACTTTTATAGGGGCTTGCCCTCTAAATAGCCTTGTTATATAATGAAAACCTAGTAATTTACAAGGTAATGTGGTCGAATATTAAAAAAAACTTTCAAAAAAGTATATGAATAAACAAGCATTGGTTGACTGGGTACACGGCAAGCTCGGCGGTACCAAGGTTCAGGCAGAAGAAGTCGTTGATGGACTCTTTGATGCGATCATCCATACCCTCAAAAAGGGAGATGAAGTATCGATAGCTGGATTCGGAATCTTCTCTGTGAAGAGCCGTGCAGCTCGTACTGCTCGTAACCCAAAGACTGGAGAACAGGTAAAGGTTGCAGCAAAGAAAGTTCCAAAGTTCCGACCTGCAAAAGGTTTGAGGGACGCGATAGCATAATATCTCACCTGTCTGCGCAGGCAGGTTCTCGAGAAACTAAAAAGCACCCATTGGGTGCTTTTTAGTTTTGTCGAAACCAACCTCAGGATTTAATATTTCCGGATTACTGCCTTAAGTACTGCGACGACGTCGAGATTGTGCTCGGGATGTATCGGTTTGTAATTTTTATTCGCAGGTTCGAGCCAAATCTTATCCCCCTTCTTACGTAAATACTTGAGCGTAAATTCTCCGTCCACATTCGCAACCACGATATCTCCGTCCTTTGCATCATTGCGTTTCTCGACTAAGACGAGATCGCCTTTCTCGATATGCGCATCAATCATCGAGTCTCCATCTACCTCGAGGAGGTAACTCATGACCCTATTTCGGATGAGCATGTCATCGAGCTTTACGGTCTCCGCCCATTCTTCCTCCACCGTCGCGGGGAATCCAGCAGTGACGGAACCGAGGAGTGGTACCTCTCCGAAACTCTGCGACGGCACGAGACGACCGAGATGATCCTTGGCTACAAATCCAACCTCGAGTAACTTCTGCACAACTTTAAATACTGCATTTTTGGATTTGAAGCCAAACAGCTTCATCATCTCTGTATACGTAGGCATTCGACTATGATCCGAGTAAAAAGATTCTATCTTTGATTGATATAAATTTCGCATGAGGGATTACGCACGAGCAAGTGTCGGAAAAAGCCTGCTGAAAAAAGTACGACGGTTGTGATAGCGAACCTTCTGAAGAAGAAGCCTGTGATCTCTCGCCTCCTTTGCATAGTTCTTGCCCTGCAAGATCTTGCGATCAATCTTCTTGTTGATCTCGTGTATTTCTCTCTCTAACATTTTTAAATATTGTGACTGTGACATACTTTGTCTCGCCGTAGCTTATTAAGCGAAGGCGGAGTTATTATTACTAAACGCCGACCTATATAGTATAGGTGAACGCTCGTTCACTGTCAACACAAGTCCTGTGGAAAACTACAAAAGTAATACTTTAAGGCTTAAAAAGTTCTCTGAGCCCCTCCATTTTCTTTGGATCAAGTTTTGCTTCGAGAAATTTTATTTTTACTTCCTCTTCATAAAAATCTTTTTCACACGCAAGCTCCATAAGTTCATCAAAAGTAACTGCGAACGGTTCGATCTTTTCTCCACTATCGAGGTTTAGATCGGCAACCTTTTTGAGACCTTTCGCAACAAATGTAAACACTGCCCAGTCTATCTTCCCCACCGGCTGTTGTGCATCCCACACCATAAACTCTCCCGCTTCATAACCACTTTCTTCTAAAAGCTCTCGTTTAGCCGCAGTAAGTAAATCTTCTCCTTCATCCACTCGTCCTCCAGTCGCAGCAATGAATGGCTTCTTGCCTGGTTGTTCCTGTTTTGTGAGAAGAATTCTTCCATCGGGAAGCACGGGAAATATAACCACTGTGTCGGGTCGTTTTAATTTTTCAAATATTTCCTTTGTACCATCGTACATTTCCTGCTCCCACTGATACACATCAAAAATCTCGCCTTTAAAAACAAGTTTTGCATTCTCCGGCAATGGCTGCTTTGATACTGGTCGTTCTATATTCATAAGAATAGTATATCAGATTTAGTTATTCCCTTTCGGTCGATACTGTATCGCTTCGAGGATATGAGTTTTTTCGACCTCGGGCGACCCTGCGAGGTCGGCGATAGTGCGGGCTATTTTTATAACACGGTGATAGGCACGAGCAGAGAGGGCGAGGCGCTCGGCGCTGTCGTCGAGCAGATCTCGAACATCTTTTTTAAGTTTGACCATGCTCGACAAATCTTTTACATTCATTTCACTATTAGTCGTGATGCTTTTACCAAACTTTTCAAATCTTTTTTTCTGAATATCTCGCGCGCGGGACACACGTTCTTTTATCTTTTCACTCTTCTCTCCTGTTTCGTCGGCACCGAGCTTTTTGTAATCAACATTTCCAACAGACACCCAAAGGTCGATACGGTCCATGATAGGTCCAGAAAGTTTCCTTTTATACCTATCGAGGTCTGACGGCTTGCATATGCAGGCTTTCTGCTTGCTTCCAAGGTTGCCGCACGGACAAGGATTCATCGCCGCTACTAAAATAAAGTTCGAAGGAAACACAGCGGAACCACGAGCGCGAGAAATAGAAACGAGATTGTCCTCGAGCGGCTGACGCAGAGATTCGATCACCCTTTTCTCAAATTCAGGAAACTCATCCAGGAAAAGCACGCCTCGATGCGCGAGCGTTACTTCTCCGGGTTTTGGGTATGCACCCCCGCCTACGATCGAAACGTGCGAAGAAGTATGATGCGGAGCTCGAAAGGGCGGGAAACAAACGAGCTCACCGCGTACTGCTCCGGCCACAGAGTGAATACCAGTGATCTCAAGCACTTCCTCAGTAGAAAGATCGGGCAGTAATCCAGAAAACACCCGTGCAAGCATTGTCTTCCCTGTTCCTGGTGGACCATACATCGCGATATTGTGCCCGCCCGCAGCCGCAATCTCGAGTCCACGCTTGGCACTCTCCTGCCCTCGAATATCAGAAAAGTCTCCGCCTTTTGACTCACGTTTGTATTCAATCTTTGTTTTCGGTTGGAGTTTTATTTTTTTAGAAACATACTCCGGGTCTTTATTTTCATCAACATGCTCGATCACTTCACGCAAACTTTTTGCGCCAAAAACCTTTATACCGTCGACAAGTGCGGCTTCGACCGCATTTTCAGCAGGTAAGTACACTTCTTCGTATCCTGCCTTCTTTGCTGCTTCAGCGAGCGGCAGAGCGCCACGGATACTTCGAAGTGTTCCGTCGAGACCGAGCTCACCGAGGAAAATTTTCTTTTCGGATTTAAACTTAATCTCACCAGATGCAAGCAGGTATGCTATCGCGATTGCTAGATCAAAAAACGGACCTTCTTTCTTAAGATCGGCCGGTGAAAGTGATACAACTATCTTCTGATTCTTCGCTTTAGGAGATTTGAAACCCGAATTTTTTATCGCACCACTCACCCTGTCCTTCGATTCATCTACTGCTTTATCAGGAAGCCCCACGACGTTAAAGGAATGCAGCCCACGCGAAAGATCTACCTCTATGGTAACGATACTCCCCTTCAAAAGATTTACTTGAGCAGAATATACTTTCGCAAAGGACATAAGTGACAAAGCGAAATGCTTTTTATACTATCTTATCCTTCTAAATGCTTCTTGCACGTACGAGCAGCAGGATTTGCCTCAAGTCGGCTCATTTCGATATCCTTTTTACATACTTCACACTTACCGAAAGACTCGCGATTCAGGTTCTTTAAAGCCTTAAGAATATCTTTTAAACGTGGTTGAAGGGTCTTGAGCATCGAACTTCGAGCCTCAAAGTCCTCGAACCGATCTGCCATATCGTTTTGATCTGATTCAGGGAAATCACGCTTTTCCGGTCGTGCCTCCCATTCGAGGGTCTCATTGTTCATAGTACCCAGGTCTTTAAGCTCACCTAAAAGCACGTCTCGCTCCTTTTCTAATTTTTGCTTTATTTTTTTCTTATCTAACATGAAACCATCATAGCATGTCAGTTTCCTATAGCAAGGGTTGCATTTTTCTGCTAGACTGTTGAAACCTACATGTTTTTCAAACACAACAATAATTACACAGTAGAAAGCGTAACTGCCGGACATCCAGACAAAATCTGTGACCAGATTTCAGATGCGATCCTAGATGCATATATAGAGCAAGACCCAAAAAGTCGTGTTGCAGTAGAAACCTTTGGTGGACACGGCAAACTCGTCATCGGCGGTGAAGTCACCTCCCTCGGCACAGTTGACTGCGCACAAATAGCACGAAGGGTATACAAAGAAATAGGTTATGATGATGAACTCAGTATCGAAACACACATAGTTAACCAATCCCCTGATATCGCGCTCGGCGTAGACTCGGGAGGCGCCGGAGACCAAGGTATCATGTACGGATTTGCGACCAATGAAACTCCTGAATTTCTCCCTGTAGGTATAGTCCTCGCACATAATCTAGCACGCAGCCTCGAAGAATCCAGAAAGAATAGGTTGATCAGCTGGTTAAAACCTGACGGTAAAACTCAAGTTACTTACCAAAATGGACAATTACGAACCGTACTTGTGAGCACTCAACACGAAAGTGGTATTCCCATAGAAAAAATAAAAAGTGAAATTACTGAAAAAATTATCGCGCCAGTTCTGAGAAAATTTATTACTGAAGCAGAGATGAGTAAAGTAAACATACTCATAAACCCAACAGGTCAGTTCATTACCGGCGGCTTTGCCGCAGATACTGGGCTCACCGGTAGAAAAATAATGGTTGATACATACGGAGGGATGATACCGCATGGAGGCGGATGCTTCTCTGGGAAAGACGGTACAAAGGTAGACCGCGCTGGTGCATACATGGCAAGATACGCAGCCAAAAACTTGGTTGCGAATGGATACGGGAAGGAAATACTCGTATCTGTAGCATACGCTATAGGTATGGCAGAACCTCTCATGATCGAAGCATTGAACGAAAAAGGGGAAGATCTTTCAGAAGTGGTCCGCAAATATTTCGACTTCAAACCTACGTCAATAATTAAAAAACTCGAACTTGAAAAACCAAATTTTAAAAAAAGTGCGACGTACGGGCACTTTGGTAAGCCTGATCTACCCTGGGAAAAAGTAGAAAAAATGAGTTAAGTATTAAACTACTTTTTGATTTTTCCTGAAGCCAAGCGACGTATGATCTCTTCGACTGCTTTCTCGCTACTCGTTATTATGATATAACTGTCGTCTACCATCACGTACATCATAACGACCTCTCCACGCAAATCACCATTAGAGCTATACAATATGCGAGCATTTTTATTCTCTATAATTCCATCTTCAAAATCCTTGGTTAACAAATACCCTGTTTCAGGAGAAAGCGTAATACCGAAAAATCCATACAGATCAGCAAACATTTTACTCTCCCATGCATGGATAGAATCAAAAACATCAGCCAGAGAATTAATCTTCATCAAAAGGAAAAAATCTCTATCAGGTTTTGGTAATTCATTTTTTTCGTTCTTTATAACTCCGAGTAAGAAGTTTTCATCGACGAGTCTCGCATCCCCAGGAACAAATTTTGCTTCTGTAATTTCTAAAAATTTACGTAGACCCACCGGGCTCTTGTTTATAGTTAGATATCCACCCCCCACCCCTCCGTCTTTCAGAGATAAAAGGCTAAGTTCGTGAAGTATTTTCTGTGGTATTTTTTCTTTTCCGAGACCATCTACGGCTATAAGAGAAACACGATCGTTAAATATAAGAGGGGTAAATTGTTTTTCTACTGGTACCGTACTCGTATTTGGTGTAGGCAAAAAGAACACTACCGTTATAAGCGCCGCAAGTATCAGTAAAAACCCTATTATCATAAAAAGTTCATTTTTCGTAGACTCGGGGGAAAGATTTTTTCTCTCCGCTTCGTGTTTCTCCTCACCATGAATTACTTTCTTTACGAGACCTTCGGTGCCACTCTCTAGAGTACTCGCCATGTCTTCTGCGAATGTTTTAACCCGACCTACTTCATTTTTCTTCTCGTATTCGTTTTCGTTCATTAATTTTTACTAAAAAATTTGGATCAGCAGCTTTGATAGACAAACTTATTTTCCCTGACATGTTGTCTACCTTGATGACCTTCACCGGCACGGTCATTCCTTCGTTTATTATATCCGAAATCCTCTCTACGCGAAATGGCGCCATCTCCGAGATATGCACCATTCCGTCTGTAAATGCATTTAACTCAACAAATGCACCAAAATCAGCAACTTTTACTACTTTACCAGAAAGTATTTCACCGAGAAAGAATTCATGAGTCATATCAAGCACCATTTGCTTTGCTTTTTCCGCACTATCACCTTTCCCAGTAAAGTACACAGTGCCGTCATCATCGATAGTAACTTCGGCGCCACTTTTCTCCATAATTTCTTTAATAGTCTTTCCACCACTTCCTATAACCATACCGATCTGATCTTGTTTTACCTTTGCCATAAGTATCTTAGGTGCGTTTGGAGATATATCCTTGCGATAGACGGGAATCTCTTGCTCAATTCTATCTAATATTTGAAGTCGTGCTTGCCTTGACTGTCGCATAGTCTCACCGAGAATCTTTACGGGCACTCCCTCGACCTTCACATCAAGCTGTATTGCAGTAACACCGTTTTTCGTACCTGCAATTTTAAAGTCCATATCACCGTGATGATCCTCGGGTCCCTGAATATCAGTAAGGATTTTATATTTTTCATCACTCTCGTACATAAGTCCCATCGCAATCCCCGCAACCGGTGCAAGTATAGGCACACCACCGTCTAAAAGTGCGAGCGTTCCTGCGCAAATCGAAGCCTGCGAAGTTGAGCCATTTGATGCCATAGATTCAGATACCACACGAATAGTATATGGAAAGTCAGCTACGGGTGGGAGCACCATTGCGAGCGCCTTCTCTGCGAGAGCTCCGTGACCTATCTCTCGGCGATTTGTAAATCCAGAACGACCAACTTCACCAGCAGAATACGGTGGAAAGTTATAATGATGCATAAATCTCTTTTCAGTTTCAACCTGAAGCCCCTCCACGGTTTGCCGTGACTCAGGACCTGAGAGTGTAAGCACGGATAGTACGTGTGTGCCACCCCGATAAAAAATTCCAGACCCATGAAGCACGCTCGATACCCCGCCGGCCTGTGCGTAAAGATCCCGAAGTGCATCCATAGCTCTACCGTCAGCACGCTTGTTCTGATTTACTGCCCTATCATGCAAGATATCGTTCTCAGTATCGTCAAACAGCGCGTCTTCTGCACCAAACTCCTTACGATCTGGAAATTTTTCTTTTACGAGGTCATTCCACACTGTGTGCAGTGCATCAATCTTTGCTTTGCCCGCTCCCGCAAAAATTGCTTCTTCCATTTTCGGTAAAATCTCTTTATTAAATAACGCAAGAGATTCTTCTCCAATCTTTTCTTTTTCAATAACTCGCTTTTGCTGTCCGATCTCCGATACTATTTTCTTTTGAAAATTTTCTAAAAGAGTAATTTGCTCACCAGCTTTCTCTAATCCTTCCTCAAGCTCATCTTCACTTACCTGATGCGCAGAAGCTTCAATCATATTTACATTGCTGCCTTTCCCGCAGACGAGGAGATCATAGTCGTATTTTGATTCATCACCATAGAGACTATGTACTGGATTTACTAGAAAAGCCTTTTCGCCTGTTTCACCTGCATATTTTCCTACTCGCACACATCCAATAGGTCCACCCCAAGGTATATTTGAAACAGCCAAAGCAAGCGATGCAGCGTTTACTGCCAAAACCACTGGATCATTATCATCAACAGCAACCACAGTTACAATAACCTGCACGGCATGACGGATCGACTGATCGAAAAGAGGTCGGAGCGTACGATCGATGACTCGGCTCGCTAAAACAGCCTCCTCTGATGGCTTGCCTTCACGGTGATTAAACCGTGAACCCAAAATTTTCCCGGCAGCGTAAAACTTTTCAGCATAATCAACGGTTAAATTGAAAAATCCAAGCCCAGCATGGCTATCCTTAGACATGCACACGTTTGCCATAACTACAGTTTCACCGTATTTAAGCATTACAGAGCCATGAGCTTGATCCGCAAGGTCGGTAAACATTGCGGTAAGGGTTTTACCCCCGATTTCTATACTATATTCCTTTTTTTGCATATATCCCCCGAGGGTAACCCTCGGGAATAGCTCGTGTCCAGACTGAAGTATTGTTCCTCTGGCTTCTTTTTATCCAGAAAACACTACTGTGTGTCCGAACGCGAACTGATTAATTTATAATTGTCTTTCATCGTAACACGTTTTTTATAAAATGTAAATTTTTTACAACACAAACACTACTACGTGTCAAATTTTTGACATTGTTTTTGACCTGTGGGGTTATCCACAATAGGGTTGACTTGACCCCCCTTCTGGGCTACCCTTTATATAGTCTGGTATAGAAGGAATGGCAGATACGTCTGAAACGCCGATTTGACAGTAACCATCGTGAGAACCTTTAGTTTGCAGTACTATTTGGTCGTCCTGTAATTCTAGCCTTATTTCATAATGGTTAGATAAGGAATCTCGCGAAAAAACTTAGTCTATAAAACCTAAACTAAACAGCACAGTTCGTCTCGTAAATCCCCTCCTCCTAGTTGGGATGCTTTTTTTGTCTCTTGGTGGCCCAGAATCAGCTCGGGCAGGATTTTTATCTGACATTCTTGGTACTGAAGTACGAGCGGATTTGAGTAGCACTCTCAACGCAGAAACAAACAATAATTCCCAAACTATGGCATTACTACAAGCCAATGTTGCAGGAATACCACTAAAAAATGATAAGAAGGAACCTCTCGAGAGCTCACCAAACGGCAGCATAGTAGCAGATAGCGCAATATTGCCCAACACAAGCCCCCTTAGCGCCTCCGGCGGATCTGAGGAGGATTTTTCTTTAGAAGACAAAGGCATAGAGATCTATGTGGTTCGAGCAGGAGATAGTGTCGAAAGCATAGCTAAGTTATTTGATGTTTCTGTAGACACTATTCTGTCAGCAAACGACATTAAAAAGGGTGAAAAGTTAAAAGCAGGCGATGTGCTCTTGATCTTGCCATTCTCAGGAGTCGAGCACACAGTAGAAAAAGGGCAAACTCTACAGAGCATCGCGAACAAATACAAAGTCAGCTTGAGAGACATCCTAGATGCCAATGATCTCGACCTTGACGCAAAGCTAGCAATAGGTGAAAAACTTATGATCCCTGGAGGAGGAATACTCACCGAAACAAAACCAGGTGGAGATAAGGGTACAACAAATAAACCAAAAACTACAAAGAGCGACCCGTCATCTAAGATTGCGAGTGTTGCTGGCTACTTCAAAAATCCAGTTCCAGGCAGTATCAAATCACGAGGAGTTAAACCAGGACACAAAGGAGTAGACATGGCAGCCCCTACTGGGACGCCTATCTATGCTGCAGCCGGAGGTACCGTCCTCATAGCTCGAAATGGCTACAATGGAGGCTTTGGTAACTACGTCGTCATCCAGCACTCAAACGGAACCAAGACACTCTATGCACACATGTCAAAGTTGGGTACTACTCCTGGTGCTAAAGCATCACAGGGTGAGCTCATCGGCTACGTCGGTTCTACTGGTCACTCTACGGGCCCACACTTACACTTCGAAGTATTAGGAGGCAAGAATCCTTTTTAGATTTTTATTCTAAAAATGCAAGCCCTGCCATGGCGATGACACCGAGAATAAGGGCGGCAGTCTGAAGTACGGAATAACGTACTTCTTTTGTTTTCTGAAGCTCAGGTATCAGATCCGCAACTGCGATGTATATAAATCCCCCTGCTGCAATTGGCACAAAACACAAGGAAACCGTCTCAGACATCTGACCAAGAGCAAAAAACATCGCCGCTCCAAATATCGCCGAGATAGCAGAAAGAAAGTTGAGCCACAATGCACGCGCACGCGTATAGCCCGAATGTATGAGCACCGCAAAGTCGCCCACTTCCTGTGGAATCTCGTGCAGCAAAACCGCAATCGAGGTCGCGATACCGACAGGGACGCTAACAAAGAAGCTCGCCGCGATAACGATACCGTCGAGTACATTATGCACACCATCAGAAATCAGTACTAGTTTCCCCGCATGATGGATATCATCTTCATTCCCGTCTTCGCCGTGATGATGCCAATGTAAAAACTTTTCAATAATAAAGAACGAGAAAATACCAGCGATAATAAGCAAACTCGTCACCAAAGGATTAGTCGAAACCTCAAATGCTTCCGGTATGAGGTGAATAAACGCATCTCCGAGTAGAGCACCGACCGCAATACTGATAAATATAAATATGTACTTCCTTAAAATATTCTCTTTCAAAGAAAGCAAAAATAATCCTACAAACGAGACAAGGCTAACACTTATAACACTTAAAAACGTATAAAGA
>CAYGIL010000012.1:0-3050 GCA_964349965.1 uncultured Candidatus Saccharibacteria bacterium
GCAGTAAACCGTTTTTCGTTGATTGTATTTTCTTTACTTTCGAAGTTTTTGAGATTATTCCAGTGAACATTGTTCTAAATCTTTTTTTATCTGAGTAATAAGTTCTGCTTCGGTTGCGAAATTTTTATATTCACGGATAAATTTTTCTACCTCGAGTATGACCTCTTGCCCGTATGCATCTCCACTATACCCTATCAAATGCGCTTCGACTTTCTCGCCTGGACCGATTACAATCCCCGCTCGATATGTCAAACATCGGGTGTTTGACATTAATGTAGCTTTCCCGGTATACACCCCCGCTTTAGGTAACGTCATATCTTTTACTTCGAGGTTAACCGTCGGGAATCCGAGTTTTCTCCCATATCCGTCACCTCGTATCACCCGGCCGGAAATACTCTGACTCATCTTAGAATCCATCAGTATTTAATTTCTCGTCGATCCGGTTCATATCCCGAGGAAACATCGACGCTTCACGCACGTTCTTGAGCTCGAGGAGCTGCATCGTTATACGTTCTGCACCCAATGCAAATCCACCTTCAGGTGGAACTCCGTATTTGAAAGCTTCGAGGAACATTTTTACTTTCCCTGGATCCATATTCCAAAGTTCAACGTGCTTCATAAGCTGTTCATACTCATTGATTCTCCGTCCTCCAGAGAGCCACTCGACACCTCGGCAGATAAGGTCCATGCCTTCGTTATATTCAGGCTCATCGGGGTTTGGGTATACGTAAAAAGGCTTCTTGCGAGTTGGGTAGCCATAAATGAACACAAAGTCTGAGCCAGTTTCTTCTTTGATAATTTCACAGATTTCGCGCTCATCCTGAGGATTGGTATCCTTTTCTCCGCGAACATCTCGGCCTTTTTTCTCAAATATTTTATCCTGCACTTCGCGCAGCGACATAGTAGGGGTCTTTTCGATCATGACTGGAAGTGTTGCTCCAAGGATTTTCAAATGTTCCGCATTCTTTTCCGCAACTTGTTTTAAAATGTATCGTACTGTCTCTTCAGCCATATCCCGTACATCAGTCCATGAGTCAATAAATGCCATCTCGGCATCGAGGGATACAATCTCAGTAAGGTGCCTCGTAGTTGAGGACGGCTCTGCACGAAATACTTTGTTCACGGAAAAAGCTCGCTCAAAGGCAGACATCACGATCTGCTTGTAGAGCTGCGGCGACTGGGTAAGGTATGCTTTTTTATCAAAATAATCAATCTGGAATACTTCCGCGCCGCCCTCAGCAGTTGCAGGAGTGATCGCCGGGGCTTGGAATTCGAAAAACATATTTTTCTTCATGAATTCTCGGAATGAGTCAATTACCGTTTCCTGTACTTTAAATACTGCCTGCACTTTTGGTTGGCGAAGTACTAGTGCTCGATGATCGAGCTCAGTCGTGAGGTCGAGGTTGTATCCGTCAAGTGACATATCGAAAGGAAGCGGTGCAGCCTGAGACAGTATTTCAATACCGAGCACCTCGAGCTCTATGTCGCCGTTTAAAACTCCGGCCTTTACATTTCGCTCCGGGCGTTTGTTAACTACACCTTTCATTTTGAGCACCCACTCGAGTCTGACTTCTTTTGCTTGTTCTATCGCTTCGGCATGATTTGGCAAGACTACACACTGTACCTTGCCAGTCATATCCCGCATATCAAAAAAAACCATTTTGCCCTGATCCCGCCGTACGTCTACCCAGCCAGCAATCATAACTTCCTCGCCAATATGGTCCTTTAAGTCCTTGATATAAATACGGTTTTTCATAAAAATGATTCTAACATAAAGGAAAACAGAAAAATAGCAGAATAAAAAAACTAATATACATCCACTCCAATTTTCTTTCGTACATCCTGCATTTTTGCTTCAGCAACTTTTTTAGCCTTCTTACCACCTTCTTTGAGAATTTCAAGTGCCTTTGGAATATCTTTTGCAAATTCTTTGCGACGTTCGCGAAGCGGTGCAATAAATTTCTCAAGATCTTCTATGAGAAGCTCTTTGAGCTCTTTATACTTCCCTACTTTACTTTCATAGAGTGGTAGCAACTCTGAAGCCGGACGGATGAGGTTGTGAATTGCATAGACATTTTTTGGGATTCCTTCCCCCGAATCAGTGACGATACTCATCACGGCTTTCTTTATCTCTTCGTATTCAGCGAAAAGCGGAATGGTGTTTCCGTAACTCTTGGACATCTTGCGTCCGTCAGTGCCGGGCACAACTGCAACTTCTTTCATTATTTTATGTTCAGGTAATTTGAATGTTTCACCAAATACGTGATTGAACTTTTCTGCTGTATCACGAGCTATTTCTACGTGTTGCTGTTGATCTTGTCCCACGGGAATTATATCAGGACTATATAGCAATATATCTGAAGCCATAAGGAGTGGGTAATTAAACGTACCGACAACTATCTCCTTATTCTTTGCTTCTGCATCTTTGTAAGCATGCGCCCGCATAAGGTAAGGCATGGTAGTCATAGTATCAAAAACCCAAGTGAGTTCAGTGTGTTCTGATATATCGCTTTGTTTAAAAATCGTAACTTTCTCTGGATCAAGGCCAATAGCCAAATAGTCGAGTAGAACATTCACTATATTCTTACTCATTTCTTCCCTGTTTTGAATAAAATTTAATGCATGATAATCAGCAATAAAAACATAACTTTCGTAATCATTAGTCAAATCCACCCATTGCTTTATAGCACCAAAATAATTACCTATATGTGGAGCCCCAGTCGGTTTTAAGCCTGACAATAATACCTTTTTAGACATAGAAATATAGTATCATACTTGTCCACATTTTAGTAACAGTTTTACGCATTTTGAGAAGTTGGCCAATTATTCTCGTATGCTAGAATGGAGTGTATGCAAGGTTCCCAAAAGAGACAAAACAACATTCGCATCCCACCACAGCACCTCGAGTCTGAGCAGGCAGTACTCGGATCGATCATGCTTCGCAAAGACGCAATGCATGAAGTAGAAGACATGGTATCTGCGGATTCTTTTTATGCAGAAAAGCATAAAATAATTTTCCAAGCTATGCTCGACCTCGACAACAAGAACGA
>CAYGIL010000012.1:3150-5829 GCA_964349965.1 uncultured Candidatus Saccharibacteria bacterium
TCGCCAAAGAATCAAAAGTTTGTGAACTTAAAAGACGCATTGCCGGAGGCCTACGAACGCCTCGAAAAGCTCCACGAAAACAAAGGCGAACTCCGCGGATTACCGACCGGATTCAAAGACCTTGATCTCATGCTCTCAGGCTTACAAAATTCTGACCTCATCATCCTTGCTGCCCGGCCATCTATGGGTAAAACAACACTTGCCCTCGACATAGCCCGTATGTCCTCCGTCCAACATGGCAAATCCGTGATTATCTTCTCGCTCGAAATGTCTTCACAGCAGCTCGTCGACCGTATGCTCTCTGCAGAGTCACGAGTCAATGCTTGGAACCTGCGCACTGGCCGACTTTCATCAGACCGGGATTTTTCTCAGCTTCGTGACTCACTCGACAAGCTCGCCAAGGCAAAGATATACATAGATGACCAAGCAGGTAACTCTATCGTCCGCATGAAAGCCCTTGCGCGTAGGATAAAAGCTGAGAAAGGAGTTGATCTCATCGTCGTTGACTACCTTCAGCTCATGAGTACTTCTAAAAACTATGATTCTATGGTAAATCAAGTTACTGAAATCTCTAGATCTCTGAAAAGCTTGGCGAAAGAGCTCGACGTACCCGTGCTTGCCCTTTCTCAGCTTTCTCGTGCGGTCGAATCCCGCGGCGGTAAACCTCGCCTCTCGGACCTTCGAGACTCTGGATCTATCGAGCAGGACGCTGACGTCGTCATGTTTATCCACCGCGACGACAAAGGCAAAGACGAATCAGAGAAAACAAACATCGCGGAAATCCTCATCGAAAAACACCGAAACGGCCCGGTCGGAAAAGTAGAATTGTACTTTGATGAAAAGACCACAACGTTCTTAAACCTTGAGAAAAGCAACTTGAGTGAATTTACGCCGTCAAAGGTTCGTGGTAGTGATCTCGACGAATTCTAATATGGACATCGTAGATAAACTCGCAGAAATATTTAAAGAGTTTCCGGGTATTGGAGAGCGACAAGCAAAGCGCTTTGTGTATTTCCTCATGTCTCGCACGAATGCATACAATGAAAACCTCTCAGCTCTCATCCTCGATCTCAAAAAGGAAATCGCACAATGCAAAGAATGCTTTAGGTTTTTTGTGCAGAAAAATAATATGCAAAGTACTGTGTGCGAGATCTGTCTAAATCCAAACGTAGACCCAACTACCCTCCTCGTCGTTGAGAAAGACTCTGACCTTGAGTCAATACGTAAAAGCGGAATTTACAACGGCAAATATTTCATCCTAGGCGGACTCGTACCGATCGTTGAGAAAAATACAAAAAATCGCGTACGAATCGAAGAACTCAAACAGAGAGTAAAGAATAATGGAGTAAAAGAAGTTATCCTCGCCTTCTCATTGAACCCCCAAGGCAATCATACTGATTCATATGTACGAAGTGAGCTCGGTACTATTACTGAAGGTCAAGATATTAAAATCTCTTCCCTCGGCCGCGGCCTCTCGACCGGCATCGAGCTCGAATATTCGGACAACGACACTCTCAAAAACGCTCTAAAAAATAGACAGTAAAGTTTT
This sequence comes from uncultured Candidatus Saccharibacteria bacterium, assembly GCA_964349965.1. Taxonomy (GTDB): domain Bacteria; phylum Patescibacteriota; class Minisyncoccia; order Phycocordibacterales; family UBA9973; genus UBA9973. The sequence goes on from CAYGIL010000012.1 coordinate 4,700, forward strand.
GTTTAAAATTCTAGCATATGCTGAAATTGTCAACACTTTACAAAAATAACCCGATTTGAGTCGGATTATTTTATAGACGTAATTTTTACTTTGAAGAATGGCTGTCGGTGACCGTTGCGACGGAGATATCGGGATTTCTGCTTGTACTTTACGACGAGCACTTTTCGAGCGCGGCCGATGTCTGCGATTTCAGCAGCAACTGCTGCTCCAGTAACATACGGAGAACCAATAGAAGCTTTTGTACCGTCGTCAACGAGGAGGACCTTGTCAAAGGACACTTTGTCGCCCTTTTTGTACTCTCCCTTCATTTTCTCAATAGTAACAACGTCTCCCGTGGAGACCTTGTATTGCTTGCCGCCTGTTTGTATTACTGCAAATTCCATAGGTCCTATACTACCTGATTTGGCATAAAAATGCAAGCCCCTACACCTAATTTAATAGTTTTTTAAAGGCGTAGGGCGGGGCGCGTGTACGCACCCCGCCTAAGGCATTTGATGGCTGTAGGTGATAGCGGTCTGCAAACACTATCACCTCTTTGACTGAAGAACACCACACCTCCTAAAAAAGAAAAAACCTCTTCTAGAAGGCTGGTGTTTGAACTTTATTATTGAGTAAAATTACAGTACAAATATCAGCCTTCTAAATTTGAGAAGTGGTACAACAACAAAGTGTCGTAGCGCTGATTTTGTTTGTAATCTGATTCACCCTTTTACTATATCACACCTTCACAAGAAAACAAGCATTTGATATACTGTGCCTACTATGCAATCAAAGACTATGGGTAAGCATTTCTTTCTAGGGCTCTTATTAATAACCTTTATTTTTACTTTCTTTATCTTTCAACCCTTTTGGATCGTACTCGTACTTGGAATCTGTTTTTCTATAGTTCTCTACCCTATCCACGAATGGCTTATTGAGAAAAGGGTTCCAAATGCTATTTCTGCTCTGTTAACCGTAGGCATCTTTACTGTTATATTATGCGGACCACTCCTCGGCATAGGCACTCTAGTTTTTAATCAAAGCGAAAACTTGTATCACTTGGTCGTACAAAGCGGTGACACGGGAGAATTTGTAAATTCAATAGGTAATTCGATCAATAGCTTCCTACCAGAAGGCGTTACCTTTGATAT
>CAYGIL010000012.1:5929-10807 GCA_964349965.1 uncultured Candidatus Saccharibacteria bacterium
ACAGTCGGTACTGCGATCGTCTCTGTACCTGCTATAGTCTTCCTCTACGCAACTGGACACATTGCATCTGCTATAGGCCTCCTCGTATGGTCTGTGCTTCTCGTAGGAATGATCGACAATTTCTTGAGCCCAGCAATTGTCGGCAAGAAAACAAACATTCCTCCACTCCTCATACTCTTCTCTGTGCTCGGCGGAATTTCATTCCTCGGTCCTATCGGAGTCCTCGTAGGACCGATAACCTTGAGTTTATTGTATACCTTGATCGCGATATACCAGAATGACCTAGATAGATAAGAAGAAAAAGATTGTCATGCCACTAAAACTCTACAATACCCTCTCAAAAACAAAAGAAGAATTCAAGCCCATACAAGACAACACGGTGAACCTCTTTGTCTGCGGACCTACTGTGTATGATTACCCTCACCTCGGTCATGCAAAAACTTATACTCAGTTTGACGTGCTCGCACGCTTTTTACGATACTTGGGCTACAAGGTATTTTATCTTCAAAACATCACAGACATAGACGACAAGATCATCAATCGTGCTCGCGAAGAAGGCACTTCATGGCAAGAACTTTCTCTAAAATTTGAAAAAATATATCTAGAAGACATGATGTTTCTCGGAAATACTTCGGTTGATACTTACGCCCGAGCTACAGATCACATCCCGCAGATCGTCAACCAAGTCCAAACACTCGTAGAGAAAGGTTATGCTTATGAGATCAGTGACGGCTTTTATTTTGAAACAGCAAAGTTTAAAGAATACGGCAAACTCTCCGGACGCACAGAACTCAAAGAAGACGATTCAGTATCTCGTATAGACGAAGCCAAAGAAAAAAGAGGCTGGAATGACTTCTGCCTTTGGAAAAAAAGTAAGCCTGATGAACCATTTTGGGAGACAGAGCTCGGTCGTGGCCGACCAGGTTGGCATATAGAAGACACAGCTATAACTGAAACTTTCTTTGGGCCACAGTACGACATACACGGCGGCGCGATAGATCTTATCTTCCCGCATCATGAATGTGAAATCGCTCAGATGGAATCCGCTTCTGGGCTCGCCCCCCTCGTTCGATACTGGACTCATACAGGCTTCCTCAATATCGGTTCTGAGAAAATGTCTAAGTCCAAAAAGAATTTCAAGCTAATCCGAGAACTCGAAGAAGTAGGAATTGCACCTGCTGCCTTCAGAATGTGGATCCTTATGGCTCACTACCGCACGCCGATGAACTGGAACGAAGACGCACTACGTGCAGCAGAAACTGCTCTAAAACGGCTCCAGGGGCTCTACAAGGCTCTCGGTGAAGAGATTGGAAATGTGCATCAGGGATACCAGGAAAAGTTTCAGAATACTCTCTCGGATGACCTTGATACTTCGCGTGCGCTGGTAGTATTTTGGGACGTGATCAAAGACGAAACAATTTTAAAAGCTGACCGTAAAGCTACTATCTTAGACTTCGACAAAGTATTTGCACTCGGGTTTGCGGAGCTAACAGAAGACGAAATACCTGAAGAAATACAGGAACTCGTTAACGAACGAGAAGATGCTCGTACCAATAAGGACTTCAAAAAGTCAGACGAACTTCGAGACACAATCGCTTCACTCGGCTACGAAGTAAAAGATACCGACAAAGGACAGAAAGTATCTAAGGTTTAGAAACGTAGAAATATTCGTTTTGGAGTATATGGTCCGCGATTTTCTGCGGAAAGGTTTTATACGGATTAAGTCCGGCAAATTGGCTCTTGTACAAGGCAAGGGTTCTTAATTTAGCTATTGCGTCAACCTGTATGTGAATATTAGGCGCCGTCTCCTCTTTACACTCTTTGTAATTTCCCTTCTTTTGTTTGATCTTTAAGTATATTCCAAGTGCCTTGCAGAGTTCATTGCACGGCTTTGTAAATTGGATAAATGGAATCTTCATCCGGGATGCAACCCATTTAGATACTTTACCTGCTGTAATATGATCCCTGTGACCAGTATAGCCATCAGGACCAAAACTGATAATATAATCCGGAAGACAGACGTCAGCAAAATCTAAAACATATTTTTTAAATTCTGTTGTATACTCTTGTATTCCTGAATCAGGAAAATTTAAAATTTTAAAGTGTTTTATTTTGAGCTCGTTGCATACTGTCATCAATTCTTCTTTTCGTATTTTCTTGAGCTCTGTTTTAGTCACAGTTTTAGAAACATATGAAGTACCGAGGGCCCCGAGAGAGGCACAAATGAGGTAATTTATACCCCCTTCTTCAGCGTTTCTCCGGAGCGTCCCAGCCGCCAGAAAACTCTCATCATCCGGATGAGCCACAACGACTAAAAGTTTTTTACCGAGGATATTAAGGCTCTTTTTGGGCATACTTCCTAAATTTATACCCAATAAGTTTAAAAGCAAGTTTTGCCACGAGGAAGTCATAGCCGTGAAATCCCGGTGTTGGGATCGGTGCACATTCAGCAATATCAGCTCCGACTACGTTTTTCTCTCGAGTCACTGCTTCGAATATTTCCATAGCCTGGTACCAGCTGATACCGCCCGGCTCCGGAGTACCAGTTGCAGGCATTGTGGACACATCAAACACATCAACGTCAAAAGAAATATAGACGTTTGGCGAAAGTTGACTCAAGATTTTCTTTAGGTCATAAGTATTCCCGTAATTCACCTGTGATTTGTCTATATATTGCTGTTCACCGAGTGAAGTATTGCGCGTTCCTACCCATACGATATTTTTGATACCATGGTTATCCTGACACCTTCGCGCAGCACAAGCATGAGACCACTTGTTGTCATCATAAGCTTCACGCATGTCAGTATGAGCATCAAAATACAGGATCGAAAGATCAGGATACTTTTTCTTGTATTCACTTACTAATGCAGGAGTGATCGAATGCTCACCTCCGATACTCACCACAAACTTATCAGTCCAAGACTCCACTGCTTTCGCAATGATCGATTGAGCTTTTTCTGCATCTTGTTCGGTGAATTGAACGAAAGGTAAAGTTGCAATTTTTACTTTTTCATTTACTTCGTAACCGTGCTCATGATCATAAAGCTCGACTTGCTGTGATGCTTCGATTATCTTTTCTGGACCCTTACCAGTCCCTTTGCCGTAACTCACCGTCGCCTCGAGCGGGATCGGTAAAATAAGAACCTCAGCGTCCTTAGGATCAATTTCCGGAACTCCTAAAAAGTTGTTTGGTATGTTATCAGACATGCGACTCATTATACCAAAATAATATTTTTTTGCGATAGATAGCAAGGATGATTAGAACATTGATTAAAATGTTGTAAACTCCAAAAGAGTAAATAGGAAACGTCCAGGTTCGTATAATGGTAAGCCCTAACGCATTAGAAATCACGCCTCCCGCATACGCAGTAGCCGTTTCAGTTTCAGGAAATCTCCAAGATTTGATAAGCGTAGGTATCGCCGCAAGAGCGTCGCTTAGTATTGCGAACAATATCGAAATCCAAAAGCTTTGAGTCAGGAGCCAGAGTATGAGGGAGAAAATTGCTAATACTCCGCACACAATATCAAGCTTTGTGACTTCCCAATACCCTTTTTTGATCAAAAATGAAGCAATCAACACCAGGATAGGATTAAACCCCGCCATAAATACTGGTAAGATCGAAAGTCCAGAACCAGCTTTCACCGCAAGCCAGGTAGCAATTAAAGGTGCCAATGCCCAGATAAACCAAGTTACCCGATTAGGTTTTGTGGTCCCACGGACCATATTTATAATATAGAAAAACACTCCAACAAATTGGATCAGCACAATAACGATAGCAATTACTTGTTCTAGATTCATTAGACCCCTTCTTCTTTGAGTTTTTCTACGAGTTCACGAGATTTGCGAGAGAGTTTCTTGGGGAGTTTTATGTTGAGCTTGATGAGGAGATCGCCGCGCTTGCTCTTTGAGACTGGTACACCCTTACCGCGTACACGAAGGACTTCATTGATACCGACACCTTCGGGGATCATTACCTCGATCTCACCGTCAAGCGTTTTAATAGGGTATTTCGCACCGAGAAGTGCATCAGAAAGATTTAAATTAAGATCCATTACGAGATCATTACCTACACGCTTGAAAACCGAGTGTGGCGCAACGTTGATTTTGATATAGAGGTCTCCTGCTGTTCCCTTGCTGATCGCTTCTCCCATACCAGTCATTCGGACCATCTCGCCGTCACGTATACCAGCTGGAACTTCGATAGTAATTTCCTCCTCACGACGTAGCACCCCTTTTCCTTTACACTTTTCACATATTTCCTTTGGAACTTCACCAGTGCCGAGACAAGTTTCGCAAAGCTTGGTAGTGGAAATATTACCGAGGAATGATCGCTTGGTTTCCCTGATCTTGCCTTGGCCATTACAAGTTTTACAAGTTTCCATCTTGGTTCCTGCCTTCGCGCCCTTGCCGTCACATGTCGTGCAGTTTGAAGTTTTGGTAATCAAAATTTTACGTGTAACTCCAAATACTGCATCAGAAAAAGAAAGCTGAATCTCCGTAGAAATATCTCGGCCTCGACGCGCTTCACGTCGGCTGCCTCCCATACCACCACCGAAAAAGTCGCTAAAGATGTCATTTAAATTTCCAAAATCAAACTCAGCACCCCCATTTTGAAATCCTCCTCCAAATCCACTAAAGTCAAAACCTTCGAATCCACCACCTTGGTGTCCCTGATGCGAATGCCCCCCGTTAAAACCACCCATGTTTTCAAACTGAGAACCGTATTGATCGTATTTTGCCCGCTTTTCGTCGTCGGAGAGAACCTGATATGCCTGATTTACTTCCTTGAATTTTGCTTCGTTGCCGTCTTTCTTGTCAGGATGATACTTATGCGCGAGCTTATAAAAAGCCTTCTTGATCTCGTCTTTCGAAGCACC
>CAYGIL010000013.1:0-10498 GCA_964349965.1 uncultured Candidatus Saccharibacteria bacterium
TCCCGCATATATGCAATATATCTTTATTTTTTACTTAAGGCAATATGTGTTATAATACACAGACTTTATCAATAACAAAGTAAAATTTTATGAAAAATGTAACGATTTATTCGACCCCTACTTGTCACTTTTGTCATGCTGCAAAAGAGTTTTTTAAGGAACATAATATCCCTTACACAGAACACGATGTAGCGAGCGACATGGAACAACGGAAAATAATGGTAGAAAAAAGTGGTCAGCTCGGTGTGCCGGTCATCATAGTCGGCGACGAACTCACGGTCGGCTTTGATCAGGCAAAACTTGAACAGATGTTGGGAGTTTAGGTGCCCCTTTGTCCTCGTAGTTCAATGGATAGAATAGCTCACTCCTAACGAGCTGATCCAGGTTCGACTCCCGGCGAGGACACAAAAGATTTTTTATGATATAATCTTTGCATTATGGAGAACCCCACATTAAGCACATCAGAGAAAGTAAGTAATCCTCAAAAATGGTTAGTCGATAGTGGCCATTTCACCTTTAAATATTTTGAAAGGGGTAATACAGTCGGGGGTAAGGACATTAGGGATCACTATGAAGAAATAAAGTCTCATATTCCTGTGGATGATCAATGGATGATGGAGGTTTTCGTAAATTACATAAAAGCACCCTCGATTGTCGATGATTTTAAAGATGAAGAGACAAGGAATAAGTGGCAAACAGAGAATTTATATTCGTCAGGTGGAGAGGCAGCAAATAAGGTGTTTGAAACTAATAGATTAAAAGGTAGCCTTATTATAAATGTTTTGGGTGTGGCAGAGGCAATGGTGAGTGAGTTTAATTTGTCCTCTGGTTTTGATGAGAAATACGCAGATTTGTTTAAAGAATATAAATATCCACCTGGTCAAGAAGGTAAAGATATCAAAGATGAGGATTATGATCCTGCCACGGGGTATGAGAAGATGACTCTTGATCAAAAGATAGTGTTTACTGAAAAAATTGCTCTTTTTGCAAAGGATCTATATGAAGCAGCTGCTCAGAAATACATGTCTCAGCAATAGTGCTTACATTCGCTAAAACTCTTTCGTTTTAACCCCAAATATGCTATAATACCCTTATGGGTCCTGAAGATAGAAAGCTACTTGAGGATACGTTTCATCTTGCAGAAGAGAATAATAACATTCTCAAGGAGATGCGGCGTGCGCAAAAGTTGGCTCGGCTCATGACGATAATATACTGGGTATTCATTATCGGTTCAGCGGTGGGAGCGTATTATATCATTCAACCATATGTAGATCAGCTGGTCGGAGCATATACCGGAGCCGCAGATACGCTCAGAAGTTTACAAACACCTGGTAGCTAGTATTTACAATAAAAAGCCTAGGTAGCTCAGTAGTAGAGCGCTCCCCTGAAGAGGGAGATGTCGGGTGTGCGATTCACCCCCTAGGCACAGGATTTATTTACTATAGTAGTTAGATCGAACGTATCTTTACGTTGCTCCTGCGATCTTTGTCTATCTTTTGAAGTTTTATTGTGAGGAGTCCGTGGCGTTCAGTTGCTTCAACTTCGTCAGGTTCTATTTCTGCGGGTAGTGATATGACTCGAACAAAACGTCCCCAATAAAGCTCTTTTGTAAAGTAATTGTCTTCATCTATGGTGCGGCTTTCTTCTCTTTTACCTCGTATCGTGACGCTGTCTCGGCTGATCGTAAGTTCGAGGTCTTCGGGCTTCACTCCAGCTACCATAGTCTGTACTACTATCTCGCGGGGAGTCTGATATACGTCGACTGAGAGTTCTGCCTCGTCGTTGTGTTCTTCTACCCAATCAGTGCTGACAACGCTTCCTTTTTTATTATTTTTCGTACTGGTTTCTTTGAGCACTATTTCTTCTTCATCTTTGTCTTTCATCATGACGCTACCAGTTAATCTCTCAAGGAAACTTCTTTTTTTAAATTCCATATTAAATATTTGTGATTTATTGATAATGTATTAGTTCATCCCCCGCACTCGCTCAAAGAGGAGCATGACTACGATAGTTACAACCCACAGAAAACTAAACACCTGCAGAAAATTATTTCCGTCATCTTGTATTATAAAAAAATTAAAGACGCTATGCAAGGCTATAGCGAGTATAAGTCCGATAAAAATGTGCCAAAGTCTCTTGAATCCGCTTAGATGATACGTGAGTGCGAGTGAGATCCCGAGTACTCCGCTCGTTATGCTGTGTAAAAGTGTTGAACCGAGGAATCTGAGCTGTCCAGTTAGGAGTCCGACTGTGGTGGCACCGGAAGTGAGAGGTTTTATTAGATACAAGGCGTTCTCAAGCGCTGCGAATCCAAGCGCGGCAGTGATGAGGTATATCGGCCATTCGACGGGCTCACGTACATAATTCGTCCGATAGACGATGATAAGTACTGCGAGATATTTTAATATCTCTTCGACACCTGCCCATCCTATAATCCTAAGTATGTCATTACTTATGGAGTCTTGGATTATTCCTTGCAAAGGAAATACACATACGACTGCGAGCATTCCTAGGAAAAATATAACTGCGAGGATTCCGGTCGGTTCTTCTTTTTTTTGATCTTCTTTATACCAGAACCAAAGCCACAACAAAGACGGCACAATGCCACCGAGAAACGCAAATGCTAATATTTTTGGATCGTTAAACATGAGGTTTACCCGTCCTTAGGCGGGCCATTTTTCCACTATCAATAAATTTTGACTCTTGTGAGGCCCGCCTGCAGCGTTATGCGCAGCATTTCGGGCAGGTAGTATCGACCAGATTTCTTCGGTTACGAAAGGCATGAAGGGGTGTAGCAGGGTAACTAGAGTGCGGAGTTGGGTATATAGAAGTTTTTTTGCTGACTGTGCGCTTTCGCTTTGTGTATGTTCTGCTATTGCGACCTTTTTCTTGGAGCGCTCGATGATGATGTCTGCAAACGTGTGCCAAAAGTAGTGATACAGTTTCTCTGCAACGATGTAGAATTTGTACTCATCCATTTCTTTGGTGATTTCTATGATAAGCGCTTGCAATTCTTCGTCAGTCTTTGCGTCTTCTTCGTCATAAGTCGCTTCCAGATTTACATCTTCTGTATTTTCAAGCACAAAACGCGTCGCGTTCCAGATCTTATTTGCAAAATTTTTATAGCCTTTTATTTTTTCCTCAGCTAGGGCCAGGGAAGTCCCCGGAGTATTGCCGACGACTAGTCCTATGCGGAATGCATCAGTACCGAACTTGCTCGTGAGTACTAGCGGATCAATAACGTTTCCTTTACTCTTGCTCATCTTGAGCCCTTTTGCGTCGAGGACAAGTCCATGCAGATATACTGTTTTAAAAGGCACCTTGCCAGTCACATAAAGTCCGAGTATGATCATTCGTGCCACCCAGAAGAAAATGATTTCTCCCGCAGTTTCTAGTACATCAGTAGGGTAAAATGGTTCGAAGTCTTTGCCGTCAGGGTAGCCGAGTGTTACATAGGGCCATTGACCTGAAGAAAACCAAGTGTCAAAAGTATCTTTATCTTCAACAACTTCACCACCGCATTTAGTACACGAGGTTATCACGCCTTCGAGGTCTGCCATTCCGTGTCCGCATTCCGTGCAGAGTTTTGCTGGGATTGGTATGCCCCAGACTATCTGCCGGGAGATATTCCAATCCATTATATTTGATAGCCAGTATGTTGTGATCTTTTGATAATGATCAGGGAGGTAAGTGATCTCACCATTCGCGATCTTTTCAAGTGCTTTCTCTGCAAGCGGTTTCATTTTTACGAACCATTGGCTTTTGATTTGAGGTTCTATGATCGTGCCGCATTTATAACACGTGCGTACGACATGCTTGTAATTCGAATCGATTTTTTCTACTAGGCCCTTGCTTTGCAATTTTTCGATTATGAGAGGTCGTGCCTTTTTGATATGTATACCAGCAAATTCTCCAGCGACAGAGAGAAGCTTGCCATTTTCGTCAATGATTTGCTCTTTATCTAGGCCGTGCCGTTCTGCGATGTCAAAGTCAGTGGCATCATGCCAAGGAGTTATCGTCATAACGCCAGTACCGAACTCCATATCTGCGGCGTCATCTTTGATGATCGTTGCCTCGATCGGACCATTGATCCATTCGAGGTTGATTTTTTGTCCATGAGTGTATGCGCTGTATCGAGTATCGTTCGGATGCATCACGACGTACTTATCTCCGAACTTTGTTTCGGGACGAGCGGTACCAATAATGAATGGTCCGTATTTGAGATAGTAAAACTCATCCACTCGTTCTTCGTCCTTTATCTCGAGATCGGAAAATGAGGTTTGATGTTTCGAACACCAACTCACTATCCTGTTTCCGCGATAAATGAGGTTATCGTCATACATGCGCTTGAACGTTTGATGTACAGTCTGGATTACATCCGGATCTAGGGTGAATTTTTCTCGTGACCAGTCACAAGACGCACCCATTTTCTTTATTTGTGATTTGATATTACTAGAGTTCGTGAGGGTGAAGTCCAAAATTTCTTTATAGAGTTCTTTTGGGTCCATACCGAATCGGCTACGACCTTCTTTCTCGAGTTTTTTTTCGTATACTACTTGTGTTTCAAATCCTGCATGGTCGAGTCCTGGAAGCCAGAGTGTTTTGAATCCTCGCATACGTTTATAACGGGTCATGATATCCTCTATGGTCATCACGAGGCCATGCCCGGCATGTAAGGAGCCATTTGCATTCGTTGGAGGCATGATGATAGTGAACTTATCGTTCCTTTCACCCGGCAAATTATCAGGATTAAAAAAGCCACTATCTTCCCATAGTTTGTATATACGATCTTCTGTTTGTGTTGGGTCGTACGGCTTCTTGAGCTTCTCCTCCATATATACCCATAATATCATTTAGAGCTTTAAGTTTCCAGTTGCTTTTATGTTTTCAGGTTTAGGTACTTTTTTCTTATTTTTGATGAATTCGAGGTAGCCAGCGATGCCGATCATGAGAGAGTTGTCACCCGAAAGCTCCTGTTGTGGAAAGAATATTTTTACATTTTTTTTGAGTACTCGCTTTAGTTCGCGTTGGAGATGTGTGTTGCAAGATACACCTCCGCCGACGATCAAGGTTTTTATTTTATATTTTTCTACGGCCTTTGCTGTTTTGTAGACGAGGCACTCAATAGCAGCATTTTCGAATTCGAGCGCGATTTTCTTTTTTATTTCTTCTGAAATGCTTTCAATGGGTCCAAGTTTTTGGAGCATATACAAAACTGCAGTCTTGAGGCCGGAATATGAAAAATCAAAGTTCTTACTGTGTAGCATGGGGCGAGGCAGGGCAAAAGAAAATAAATTTTGAGGGGTCTCCGCAGGGCGACGGCCCGAGGACTGAGTAAATTTTCTAGCAGGAAAATTACGACCCCGAGAGGTTTGATTTTCTTGGACCCGTAATTCCTCGGCTAATTTTGAAATCTGTGGTCCGCCAGGGTACGGCAGTCCCATCATGCGTGCGACCTTGTCGAACGCTTCACCGACAGCATCATCGAGGGTTTCGCCGATGATCTCATACTGCATCCATTTTTTGCTTAAGATGAGTTGGGTATGCCCACCGGAGACCAGAAGAGAGAGAATTGGGGTTTTGAGTTTTGGAACTTTAAAACTGCCGCGATTTTTTTTATTTTTCTTTCCGAATACTGAACATGCATGACCTTCCATGTGATCTACGGGCATAAGCGGCACGTTCCACTTTTTCGCAATATCTTTTGCAAATACGATCCCTTCCCAAAGGCACATCTCAAGTCCGGGGCCATATGTCACCGCAATAAGGTCGACAGGTGCTTTATTTTTTTCTGCTTTTTTATCAAGCTTTGCTTCTTTCAAAACCTGCTCTAAGAGTATCGGTAGATTCTTAGCATGTTCGCGTTTCGCGAGGGCAGGATACACGCCGCCGAAAGGTATGTGTAGTTTGATTTGAGAATTGGAACTGTCCGCTAGTATCTTAAAAGAAGCACTTGTCATGCTTCCTATGGCTTCCATTATAGTGACTCCCGTGTCGTCGCAGGAGGTTTCGATGCTAAGAATTTTTATCGCCATATCAGTGCGCGGTGAGGGGATTGAACCCCCGGCCTACTCTACGTCAAAGAGTCGCTCTACCACTGAGCTAACCGCGCGCAGGTGAATATTACAATTTTTCCTCGATTCTTTCAAGGGCTAGGAGAAAGGCGCCCATGCGGAGACTCTTTTGATATTCTTGTGATTTTTTAAGGATTTTCTTTGATGAATCATCTAGTATTGTTTTTAATTTTTGAAATACTTCTGCTTCGCTCCAGTGTTCGCCTTTTAGATTCTGATCCCACTCGAAATACGACACTGTCACGCCGCCTGAGTTTGCGAGGATGTCTGGAATTACAGGTATGTTTTTCTTGAAAAGTATCTCATCTGCCTCTGGCGTTACTGGGCCGTTCGCAAGTTCTAAGATTACTTTTGCTTTTATGTTTTCTGCGTTTTTGGCCGTTATTTGATTCTCAAATGCTGCCGGAACGAGCACATCACAGGCGAGCTCTAGGATTTCCGCATTTGTTACTGAGGTGCCACCTGTGAAGCCCTCGAGGCTCCCAGTCGCTTTTTTATGAGCCTCGAGGGCAGATACATCAAGCCCAGCCGGATTTGTGATACCACTTTTTGAATCCGACACTGCGATCACTCGGTGTTGAGTGGCACTCCAGATCTTTGCAGCATTTAGTCCAGCATTGCCGAAGCCTTGGATCACAACCGCGCATTTTTCGGGAAGATGCAATTCATCTTTTAATGCTTCAAATACATAAAATCCACCCTGAGCTGTCGCAGTGCCGCGTCCCTCCGAGCCTCCTTTATCGAGTGGTTTACCGGTGATGACCGCGCCGCTCTTTTCACCGGTGATTTTTGTGTATTCGTCCGCTATCCAGGCCATGATTTCCGGAGTAGTATTTACGTCTGGTGCCGGCACGTCTTTACGAGGGCCTACTATGTCAGATAGCTTTTGCATCCATCCTCGGGAGAGTCGTTCGAGCTCTCCTTTTGAAAGTTCTTTGGGGTCGAGAGTGATCCCGCCCTTGCCGCCGCCCATAGGGATCCCTGCGACAGCACACTTGAGCGTCATCCAAAAGGCGAGCGCTTTGACTTCATCGACATTTGTATCCGGATGATATCGGATTCCGCCCTTGTATGGGCCGAGGGTGTTATTGTATTCGACACGGTAACCAGAAAAGATTTTGATTGTGCCGTTATCGAGCGTTACAGGGATCGAAATCCTAATATCTCGGTCAGGTTGTCGTAAACGAGTTATGAATGCTGGAGCAAATTTCCCAATGTTCGCGACTTTGTCGAGCTGTGTCATCGCCATGTCAAACGGATTGGTGGATGTATTGTTCATGCTTAGAGTATACTACTTCGCAACGCGTTCAAGTAGCTCGAGTTCTTCTTTGGAGTTTGCCGCGAGTGCTTCCTTGGGACTCACGCTGATCGATTCGATCTTCTCTCCTTCTTCCATTGCGATCCTCACGAGATCAGTGAGGTAATATTGTTTTTGATCGTTATGAGTATTCAACTTTTTCAAATTTTCCCAGATCCATTCTGCTTTGAAACAAAAGTAAATCGGATTTAATTCTTTTACTTTCTTTTCGTCGTCCTTTGCATCACGGAACTGCACATCTCGGATGATCTTGCCGTTTTCGTCTCGGATAATCCGGGAAAAACTTTTGTAAAATGCTTTTCGCCAATCGTCAAAGTCAGGGACGACAGTCGTCGCCATCGTGATCGTCGCTCCGGATTCTTCTTGTTTTTCTTTTAATTTTTTTATTGTGAGGGGGGTGAGAAAGGGGTGATCACTTGGGAGGATGATGATGTTATCTGCCGTACCCTTGAGCACGCTTTCCGCACAGATCACAGCGTGGCCAGTGCCGAGTTGTTCATGCTGAGTGACGTAAGTATATGCGCGGCCGTCTTTGTCGAGTTCGGCGATGATCTCATCTTTGCGGTGACCGACGACGATGACCGGCGAGTCGTCGATGCCTGTGTCGTGCACGGCATCGAGCACGTATTTGATCATCGGTTTATCATTGAGCGCAACCAGCACTTTTGGCATTTCGCTTTGCATTCGCGTTCCTTGGCCGGCAGCAAGTATTACAATTTTCGTTTTTTGAAACATAAAATCTATACTACACCAAGAGTTATAAATTACAAATTATTTAAAAAATTCTCTGCACCTGGCACGTCGAGCGGTCCGTTTACCGTTTCCCAGGCTTTAAAGTTAAATATTCGCAAGGGATAGGTATCGAGGTGCGCAAAGAGCGTTTGCGGTAAACCCATTTCTCCATCCCGAGTCATGACGGGTGCAAAATCAAAGATACGGCTATCTAGAATGCTAAATCCAGTATAAAAAACATCTCTTACTTTATCGTCTAGTATGTCATCATGGCGCTTAAACCCAGCTGCGTATTCTCCTTTTATTTCTATGCCTAAGTAATTTTTCGGCATTACTTTTTCTGATACTCCGATACCGATCATTTTTTTACTTAATGCATTTTTTACATCTTCTTCGAGTACGAGATCATCTCCGTTCATCACGCAAAAAAGCTCCCCAGGCGCAATAGCGTCTCGGCACATGAATACCGCGTCGAGCGTGCCTTTTTGCTCTTTTTGTAGTGTGTATGAGATTTTATGCCCTTTATAATTATCCCCAAAGTGAGCCTTTATTTTTTCACCAAGAGGGGAACTAACTACAAAGACAATCTCATCGACATGAGCCAAATAGGGCTCCAAGGCCCATTCTAGGAGCGGTTTGCCTAAGATCGGCACCATGCCTTTCGGGATCGTATTTGTAAGCGGCAAAAACCGCGTACCTTTACCGGCAGCTAAGACGATGAGTTTCATAGAAGAGTATTTCGCATATTTGAATTAGATAAAGCTCGCGATGATGAGTACCGCTCCAGCACCCAAGAGGCATCCCGCCATCTTGCCTACAGCCGAGCCGAGCATTGTGCGTTCTTCTGGTATCCTTCTTTCGCGTAATTTTTCTGCTATTTCTCCTTCGAAGATGCCAGCGATGCCGTCGGTGATAGCATTGCCGACTACTCCGCCGATGATCGCTCCGGGAACTCCGGCTATTTCCCCGCCGATGATAGCCATGATCGCGAGGATGCCGTTATCGATCACGCCGAATACAATATCAGGCCAGACACTCTCAATGGAAACTTTTGAAAAACGTAGGGAAGCGAGGCAGAGAAACCCCAAGCCAAAGATAACCCAGCCGATCACATCTGTGTTATATATAAAATACGCGCTCACCGCAAAGATGATGATACATAATACTAAAACGTTCAACAAAGCCACAAAAAACTTTTTAGTCATATTGAAGTATTTTATTAAATTTATTGTGATTTTAATGATACCAGACTCAAAACTTTTTATAAAGTTCTTCAATGGGTTTGAAAATATAATATTTAATTTTGAAAAGCCTTTAAGTCTTATCAGGGATCGTTTTTAATGCTATCCCTTTTATCATACCTTTTACTTTATAAAATTGCTGACGGTTATTTACTTTTATGGCAACAGTACCGAAGGGGAGTATATTGAATGGTCTTTTGTTTTGACTGGCACGGCTAACTTGCGTAATGATGTAGAATCTATCTTCAGGTAGTTTAGTTATTTTTGACCAAAATTTTCGTGCGTTTGCGGCAGAGATAGAGGGATATATATGTATACCAGCCCGGATTCTTTCTTCAGGAACATTTAGTATTTCTCTAACAAATCTCATGTACACTACTACCATGAGTGGGTCGGAGTTACTGAAACAAAGCGTAAGAGGGTTTCGTTCTGATTTTGTTCCTTCTCCCCAATACAATGCGGCACCAATCAAAAGAAGTTCTTTTTTAGATATTGATTTTACAGAATCCTGACCTTCTCTGTATACTTTTTTGTTTTCCGTATCAATTCTAAGTTTTCTGTTTCGATTTGCTGTAAATAAACCTCTTTTGTGGGCAAGTTCGTTGTTTGTTTCCAATAACTTCATTGATCTTTTAGACAGGATCAAATTTTTAAACCACTGGTTCAGTGTTCCTTTAGACTTTAGATTTAAAGCTTTTATTATATTGTTATAACTTTTTCCTTTTTTACGCAGAGCGATAGCTTGCTCCTTCAAGTGTGCATTTGAACTCATTAATATAGTATATCTTGTATACAATTTAGGTTTAATCTTCCATCTTTTTGTGAAATGTGTTATATTACGATTTATGAGGCTCTATCGTCTAATGGTTAGGACGAGTGCTTTTCAAGCACTAAATCCGGGTTCGATTCCCGGTAGAGTCACATTTGGAGGGTTGGCAGAATGGTAATGCACCGGTTTCGAAAACCGGCGGGCGTAATCCCTTGCAGGTTCGAGTCCTGTGCCCTCCGCCAGATGTCCAAGTTAGAACCTTAGGTACGGCAAGGGTTTTTGAGGCGGTTTTAGAACCCTTGCCGCCGACTTTTGGGGGGTCGAATTTGGACAATTGTAGATCCATAAGGATATCGAAGACTGG
>CAYGIL010000014.1:0-9926 GCA_964349965.1 uncultured Candidatus Saccharibacteria bacterium
AGTTAAAGATATGCTCGAAACTATTCCACCCGAAATACTCGGGGATATCATGCATGCCGGTATCACTCTCTCTGGTGGAGGAGCGCTCATACCCGGACTTGCAGAGTTGTTACAGCAATCATTGAAGATCCCTGTTTATGTAGTAGAGGATCCTCTCTCAGCGGTTGCGCGTGGCACAGGGGTTATACTAGATGATGTAGATTTTTACAAAGACGTCTTGATCGGAAATCATGATGAATTACCGCCTAGATAAAAAAACAAAAAGAAAGAAGTTTTGGTGGATTGTAACGCTTTGCGTGCTTCTAATTATTTTTTTCCTTGTGCGTCAGCCTTTCTTCAATACTTTTTCATATTTGGGGCATACTATTTTTAGACCGGTGTTCTCGGTCGGAAATAAAGTAGGTAGTGTTTTCCATGGAGTTAGTTCTTTTTTTAGTTCAAAGCGATCGCTACTTTTAGAAAATGAAGCCTTGAACAACAAACTAGAGGAACAAGAAGCGCGCCTTGCGAACTACGATGCCTTATCGGCTGAAAATAATATTTTAAAAGAAACTTTTGGCAGGAAAGAAGATCGTACTTTAGTGCTCTCGGCTATATTAGCAAAACCTAATCAGAGCCCTTATGATACGATCATCGTTGATGCGGGCAGTAGTAACAACGTACAAGTAGGTAACATTGTATTTGCAAAAGGTTTTATACCGATCGGTAGGGTAGCCGAAGTGTATCCCAGATCTTCAAAAGTTATTTTGTTTTCAAATAGTGGCGAGAGGACTAAGGTAGTCATAACAAAAAACGCGGCTCTCGAGGAGACCCAAGGACTTTTTATGGATATAACTGGACGTGGAGGTAATAATTTCGAGATGGTTTTGCCTCGAGACTTTGTTGTAGAAAAGGGGGATGAGGTGATTCTTCCAGGTATCACGCCTTTTGTGGTGGCAGTTGTAGACACTATAATTTCTGATCCAAGAGATGCGTTTAAAAAAGCTCTTTTGGTTTCTCCAGTAAACATTCAAACACTTAAATTTGTTGAAATCGATGTAAATTGAAATGAATTTTAAGATCGAGAAAAAATTACTTAATACAAAAGGAGAGAGTTTTCTAGGAAGAGTAGGGGTGCTTGAGACGGCGCATGGGGTTATAAAAACTCCGGCTTTTGTGACGGTGGGTACCAAGGCGACAGTGAAAGCACTTACTCCGGAGCAGGTGAAAGACCTCGGTGCACAGGTGGTACTCGCAAATACATACCACTTGTATCTGCAACCAGGGGATGAAATAGTTAAGAAGTGCGGCGGACTTCATAAAATGATGAGCTGGCATGGACCAACGATGACCGACTCGGGCGGATTTCAAGTCTTCTCTCTGGGTGTTGCGTACGGAAAAGAAATTTCAAAAGTTGTGAGTATTACTGATCCGTCTCTCTTGATCCCTGAGCGCTTTGATGATTCGCTCGGGCCGCGGCTTGCTAAGATCGGGTCCGACGGAGTTTCCTTTACTTCACACCTCGACGGTTCGGTTCACTACATAACTCCGGAGAAGTCGATCCAGATCCAACACAACCTCGGTGCTGATATTATTTTTGCTTTTGATGAATGTACGTCGCCGTCTGAAGACCTTAGATATCAGGAAGAAGCTCTCGAGCGAACACATCGGTGGGCAGAGAGGAGTCTCGAGGAACACAAACGGCTCAACTCATCAAAATTTTCTGCCCCTGCGCCCTCCGCCGATCCCGGCGAGGTCGCCGCGGGACCCTCGGGGACAGAAAATTTTAATGAGTTTCGCCCGGCATTATTTGGCATTGTGCAAGGTGGGCGAGACGAGAACCTTCGTAAGAAATCCGCAGCGTTTATCGGGGCGCTCGACTTTGATGGATTTGGTATCGGCGGGTCGTTTGCCAAGGAGGATATGTCTACAGCAGTTAAATGGGTCAATGAGATTCTTCCCGAGGGTAAACCTCGGCATTTACTTGGTATCGGAGAGCCCGAGGATCTCTTTATGGGTATTGAAAATGGAGTAGATCTTTTTGACTGTGTGGCTCCGACACGGATCGCTCGGAATGGCACGCTCTATACGAGGGGAGGGAAGATAAATATATTAAATGCGAGATATCGTGAGGATTTTTCTCCGATTGAAAAGGAGTGCAGATGTTACACTTGTACGAGTTATACGGCTGCGTATATAGCTCACTTATTTCGCGGCAAGGAAATGCTTGCAGCAACGCTTGCAACTATACATAACTTATATTTCATTGTGCATCTGGTAGAAGATATACGGCAGTCGATCATAGATGGGAGGTTTTTTGAGTACAAAGAGGAGTTCTTGCGTGAGTACGGAGGACTTGACAAAAATGGTATTTAGGTGTATAATATAAAAATATAGTGCTTATATACGTTTACATTTGGAACCTACTTGCTATACTTATTTCTGTTTAAATTATATTTAAATCAATGCAGCCAAATAAAGATAAAAAAACTAAAACAAAGAGTAAAAGGAAAGATAAGAACTGGAGAAAATTTTGGAAACTTGGTGTTGATGAATTCAACACGCAGTTTCTCGGCGTTAACAAAGACGGTGAGCTCACTGCTACCGAAGGTAATCACGTGTACAATATCTCCGACCTAGCAAAGAAGTACGGTACGCCGCTCTCTATAATTTTCCCGTTTATTATCGAAGATCGACTCAAAGACCTGCTCGGCTACTTTCAGGCATATATGAAGATTTACGGCTACAAGGGTAAATTCTTTTACCATTATCCAATGAAGGTAAATCAGAACAAAGAATTCATATTACCGATACTTTCTGAAGGTGCAAACCTTGAGGTTACCTCTGCTAACGAGCTATGGCTCGTAAAGAAAATGTGGGAAGGGGAGAAATTCAATTCTAAAATTCGGGTGCTTTGTAACGGACCAAAGACTACCCAGTACTTGGACCTTATTGAAGAAGTGCGTGGTAAGGGTATGAACATAGTCCCTATCATAGAATCAATGGACGAAGTCGAGCGACTTTCAAAATACAAAGGTGATATTGGTGTGCGCGTTGACCTTGATATCAAAGCTGATACTCATTGGGATAAAAAGTTCGATAGATTTGGTCTTTCAGAAAAAGACGTACTTGATCTAGGTAAGATGAAAAATTTGAAGATATTACATTACCACCTCGGTTCCCAAATCAAGACACAAAAGAGTATTCTTGATGGCATAAAGCATGCGTTTACTATTTATCTCGAGGTGCAAAAGAAAAATCCATCACTCGATACTCTCGACATCGGGGGTGGATTTGGTGTGCCGTATGAAAAGAAAAAGTTTTATACCGCGAAAGGTGTTTCAAGTATCATCGTCAAAACTCTTAAAAATCTCGCAGACAAAGCAGGCATAAAACATCCGAATCTCGCAGTGGAATGGGGTCAATACATAGTTGCTCCTGCGCAGATCACTATATATAAAGTGTTGTCGGAAAAGGCGATACCAAAGGCAAATGCAAAGTCATGGTACATAGTTGACGGTAGCTTTATGAATGACTTAAAAGATACTTGGGCTATCAAGCAAAAGTGGCATACTATACCGGTAAACAATATGGATAGTGGATCACTTAAAACTGTGTGGCTTGCGGGTAGTACCTGTGACTCGGATGACAAGTATACTGCGGGCGGTAACTACATTCTTATGCCAAAGCTTCGTGAAGATTCCCCTCAGTACTTAGCGCTTCTCGATACTGGTGCATATCAGGACGGTCTTGCATCGCATCACTGCCTTTTGGCTGCACCAATGAAAGTGATTGCTCAGGACGGAACTGTTACTATCGTTAGAAAGCGTGAGACGGCAGAAACTATAGGTAAACTCTTTGGTTGGACCAACGGCGATCATAAATAATATGAGACCAAAAGCATTACTACATATACTCCTACTAGTTTTAGTGGGCTTGTTTGTCTTTGCTTATATGAGGAATGTTGAAGTGATTGATCAAAGTACGGGTTTTACTAAGTCATCTGTAAAAATAAATGATACAGAAATCAAAGTTGATGTGGCTCATAGCGCAGAAGAAAAACTCCAAGGTCTTTCTGGTCGTGAGTCACTTCTGGAAAATACTGGAATGCTTTTTACCTTTGATCATCCTGGGCGTTATGTATTTTGGATGAAAGACATGAATTTTCCTATTGATATTATTTGGATCGGAGCAGATAGACAGGTCGTGCACATAGAGCATAATGTTCGCCCAGAATCATATCCTGAGAATTTTGCACCTACAAGTAATGCTCTGTATGTTCTTGAAGTAGAGAGTGGATTTTCTAAAAAACATAATTTCAAAATTGGAGATCCAGTGTTTCTCCAGCTCAATTAATCAAACAAAGAGAAAACCCCTGGCTTGCGCCAGGGGTTTTCATTGTTATAGAGGTATCTATAAGCCGAATTCTGTTGCCGCCTTATCGGCGGATGATAACCATTTGTCTAGGTAATACTTTGCAGTATTACTCAAGCGATTCTTCCTGCTTTGCATAAAGCAAAGTAGGACACGATCTTGCACACGGGTAAGGATTTAGCCGTTTCACCCTGATGTTTCCATCAGATTATTCCTTGCGGAACCCTAGCCTTGCGGCATCGGCGTCTCTGCTCGCACCTCTCGGTCACCCGAGACGGGGATTACCCGCTACCTGTGCCCGACTCGCCCCGCTTGGCGGGGTAAGTGGGCTATGTGTTCGGACTTTCCTCCCTGGCAAAAGCCAGAGTAGTTATCTGATACCTCTTTTTATATGCTAGCATATTTTTTACAACTTGCAATTTTTAAAAGGTTATGATATACTATTGTTGTGAGTGTGAGGTAAAACTTACATTTCTAATAGCAACGTATGTGCCGCAAAACCCCGACCTCGGTCGGGGTTTTGTTTTTGTTACCCTTTGCTATACTGTATACATGCGGTTAAAGATTTATATTGGGCTTTTTCTTCTGGGATCATCTCTACTCACGTATGGGTTTATGAAGTATGGTTTTGATACTGAGAGACTCAGGGAATTATCTTTTTATGTAAACCTTGCGAATCCTTCCATGCGTATCGTGCGTGTACCCGAAGGGCTTCGCAAAGAAGAGGTAGCCAATGTAGTTGCGGCCAAGCTCGATTGGAGTGAAAAAGAGAAGGAGGATTTTATTTCAGCACCTTTGATGTTTGGGGCTGCTAATATAGAAGGATATTATTTCCCTCGTACGTATTTGATACACAAAGACCAAAGTCCAGAGGAGGTAAGCGCAACGATGTTTGAAGAGTTTTCAAAACAAATTGGAAAAGTTATAAAACCAAAATCAAAAAAGGTTGTGAATGAGGATACGATCGTAAAGATCGCTTCTATAATACAGAGAGAATCAAATGGCAAGACAGATATGAAGCTTATCTCGGGGATTATCTGGAACCGTGTTTTTTCCGGTATGAAACTTCAGATGGACGCAACTCTGCAGTACGCGAAGGGGAATGAAGAAGCAGGTTGGTGGGGCAAAGTAACACCAAAGGATAAAAAGATCGAATCAGAATACAATACGTACCTGCACTCAGGTTTTCCTCCTGCTGCTATCGCGAACCCCGGATTAGCTGCTATTGATGCTGCTTATAATCCTATAAAGACAGAGTGTTTGTTTTATCTACATGATAAGAACAAAAATATACACTGCTCAAAGACATACGAAGGGCACAAGAAAAACATAAGCACCTATTATTAGAAGCCGTTCATTTTTGCTTTAGTTTTCGCTCCAACTAATCCATCAGGAATTAAGCCTTTACTTAGTTGCCACTGTTTTATAACAGCAATAGTTTTCGGTCCAAGTTTGCCATCAACCACGAGACCGAGACTCAGAGTGTCGTTTAAGAATCGTTGTAACTCTTTTACTGCTTCGCCGTTACTACCACTTTGTAGTGTTACAGTGCCTAATTCGTAGATTTTTAAGGTGTTATTATCTGTATTTGTTCCAAGTACTACGCCTTCATTTGGTACAGCGCTAGAATTTGAGGTTATGAATACTCTATCAATTTTTGAATTTGCATCTCTTATTTTAAATACTATTTTATATATTGCTCCGGCTGTTAGGCTCGGTGTCGTTCTCGGATTGAGAGTAAGGGGAGAGTTGCTACAACTTGTTGTTACAGAGTTTGTGCATCCTCTACCGTTTACTTTTGTCCATGTCCATTTATTATACGAATTTGATAGCCCCTCAAGATCGTCATAAATATCAAAGTTGCTTATAGTATTATTACTTTGATCCAGGATTTTTACATGGAACGAGTCTTGTGCGTATCCTCGTATTGTAGAGCCGTTATCTTGCGCATATACCTTACCCCATAGGTAATGGATTCCTGTTTTGGTCGGAGTAAAGCTTAAAGTAGTTTCTGCGCCATTTCCTATCGTGTCAGTGAAATATCCGCTTCCATTGTATGCAGGAAATACTGTGCTTGTATTTATTCCTGATGCACCAGACTCGGCTTCTAGGTATGTAGAGGTTTCGGAAGGAACATACGTCACATTAATACTTCCCACAACTGAGTTGCCAGCTTTGTCCACTGCCCGTACGGAAAGAATATTAATTCCAGAAGTCAACTCAACATTCGCTGACCATGATGTAGTGCCATTGGCAACTATTGATGCACCAGTTTTTGTATTAGTTACACGAATTTCTGTAACCCCGACATTATCTGTTGCGGTACCGCTAACAGTGAAAGGGGAAGCATTTGCCGTATAATTTCCTCCGAAAGCAGTTGGCGGTATGAGTTTTATGGTTGGAGCGGTGGTGTCGTTGGTTGGTGGGGTTACTATGGGTGGGGTTGGATTTATTGTTACGGTGGTTGAGGTACTTGCAACATTACCTGTTGAAGAAGTTACTTTTAATGTATATGTTGTTGATACAGGCGATAAAACAGTCGGGGCAGTGAAGCTGCATATTTGGTCTGCTTTTTTTGCATCTACGGTACAGTTGCCTGGAGTTATGTTTGCAGTTGATCCGTTTGAAGTTGTAAATTCTAACTTAACAGTGCCACCACTCGTAAAGGTATATGTAGAACTTTTGAAACTCGCAGACGGAATAACCGGAGTTTGGGGAGCTGTATATGTTACATTAACATTTCCCACAACTGAGTTGCCAGCTTTGTCCACTGCCCGTACGGAAAGAATATTAATTCCAGAAGTCAACTCAACATTCGCTGACCATGATGTAGTGCCATTGGCAACTATTGATGCACCAGTTTTTGTATTAGTTACACGAATTTCTGTAACCCCGACATTATCTGTTGCGGTACCGCTAACAGTGAAAGGGGAAGCATTTGCCGTATAATTTCCTCCGAAAGCAGTTGGCGGTATGAGTTTTATGGTTGGAGCGGTGGTGTCGTTGGTTGGTGGGGTTACTATGGGTGGGGTTATAGGCGCTATATATTTATTCAAGAAATCTTCAGCAGACCATCCTGTCACTCCATTTTTATAGGATACTTTCCACCATTGGTAAGTTGTATTTCCAGATTTCTCTGGTATTGCTAGTTCTTGGATTGTTCCTTGTGTATCTTTGGCCACTGGGCTGCCAGGTACAACTGATGCGTTGATTAAAGGCTGGCTGCGGACGTTGAGGGACGTGTTGCTTATTACTTGATCATTGAGTATGAATTTAGTGGAAGGATTAATAGTCGTTGGGGGAACTATCGTATCAGGGACTGGTGGTGTAACAGTACAAGTTCCTAAACAAATTTTGAGAATTTTAGAGCTGGTTAAGCCGGTATTATCCTTCACAGTAAAAGTTATTTTGTTCAGGCCATTTTGTAATGGGATATCTCTTTGCCAGTATGCTATTGTCTCAGTAATTATTCCGCTACCACCTCTATCATTACTCCATGACATATCTTTAATACCCGCTGCATCAGATGCATATCCAGACACTGATATCGGTGAAGTTTTTGTTGTAAAATTAATAGGAGCAGAACTATCGTATCTAGGTGTACTGGTATTGCTTTCCCCGAGCGGCAGATCAGTGACTGGTAAGAAAAAACTAAACCCAGGAGGCGTCGTGTCCGAACGTAGATCTGCAGCTGGGCGATATAAACCTGGGCCAAATGTCCCTTTCGGTACAACCAGGAAGGCGTTAAATCGCTTTGATGAATGCCTTAAAACTGGCAACAAGTGTCCATTTCTATTTGTAGGATAGGTTTGAGAATTTATAGCATAACCTTCTACTGGTTCTAATTTGGTAAGCCGCATGTCCAGATCAATCACCCCCGCATTGTAAGTGCCTCGCTTTACAGGTTCGCCGGCTAGATTTTGTATATCATAAATTTCATAGTCTTTATTAGCAAGTTCATTTAGTCTTGACTGATCTTTAAGGATTTTTGATACAGATACAGAAACAGAATCTTTTTTATCATAATTATAGACATAAATTAAGCCACGTCCTAATTGTTCTTTATTAGGTTGATAAAATATATCAAGGCCAACAGGATTTTTCTTGACCGTACCATCAGTAACTTGAGTAGAATTTTCTGAGAAACCGTAATTATTGGTTATTTTTACATAATTAGCTAGCTCATCTGCACTACAATTAAGTACATTACAATCTTTTCCAGAAATTTGAGTTGGCGGAGGGTTACTGACATAGCTGTCTTCTCCATAAAAGTAATTTTTTGTAAATTCTATATCTTTGGCCGCATTACCTCCTACACCTTCAAATATGGTTCCATCATTGAGAAATAAATTTCCTGAAACTCTAAAACCACTCAAAGGCGCACCCTGGGTACCGAAAATCTGCAGACCTACGAAAAAGTTATTGAAAAAAACATTATCGTGAATATATTGATAACCATTTTTATTTTGGGCATAAACTCCATGTCCGTGCCCTCGGAGGGGACTAATCCAACCATTATTGTATATAAAATTCCCGTATATTTCTGTGTTTGCAGATGTGCTCCAAATACCATATGCATCACCTGTATTGCGGATTATTAAATTAATAAATTTATTGTTCACACCAAATACATATATACCTAATGGGCGAAGGCTGCTATGGGTAACTGTCCATGTGCCGTCTGGATTATAAATGGTCCTTGCCTTGATTCGAGACGGATCGGAGTTACGAACTTCAAAATCCCGAAAGTGAACATATGATCCATTTACTATAAATATATTTACTTCCCCAGGTCTCACAGGTGCACCAATACTATGAGCTACAGCTGTTGTGCCTGTTCTAGCTCTCAAACAAGTAAGCGCATCAGGGTAGGTGACTGTATCATTATTAACCTGCATTACTTCATTGTCCACTATGACATGCGTGCCATTCGGCCACTTCTTACCGGAAGAGAACTTACAGCGTGTGAATCCAGTAGTTGCTGTCATGTTTTCAGATAGAGTATCCACTAAGTTATCATCTATAACTGCCCATTCGCCCGGGAAAGAGCGTACTGTTGTTGGGTTGGTTGCTGTGCCTTCGATAGATGATGTAAAAATTCCATAATACACACCACCTCTTAGACATAGAGTTTTTCCGGAGGTGACAACACTTTTTTTGTTTAATGCAGTTTGCAAATCCCAAGGATTATTAAGAGTGCCACTACCTAATTGTCCGCTTGGTGAGGTTTGCGAGCCTAATGGTGCAGCATAAAAGTCGCATCCATTTGCATCTGTTGCTTCTGCGACCCGAGGAGATAAATCTATGAGCGGGGAGATACTTGGTAGAAGGATTGATAATACCAACATGAACGCAAAAGATTTTATACCTCGAAATTTATTTTGCATGATAGCTTTCTGGGTAATTGTTAATAGTATTATTATACCTTGCAGAGAGTAAATAATACAAGCTTGAATTCAAAATAAGTAAAAATAGTTTTACATATGATGCGATGATGCAAATCAATTTTGGTGGACCGTACAGGACTCGAACCTGCCACCCCCTCATTGCAAATGAGGTGCTCTACCAGATGA
>CAYGIL010000015.1:0-9676 GCA_964349965.1 uncultured Candidatus Saccharibacteria bacterium
ACTGGTTCTTGTAGTCGCTTTAATAATTCTTTTGAATACTCAGTTCTGTAAAATACAGTTTCATCTTTGTTTATTTTTATATAATTTTTACCCGTAGATGAGATAGGTATGCGCCAAACTGCCTTACTCTCACCACGGCGGGCAAGTTTCTTTTTTGATATGGGACTTGCGAAAAAACGTTCTTGAGAAAGTGAAAGTTTATTATTTTTGATACTTGCTCGAAGTACAGGGTATCCCGGTTTATTCGTCCAGTTGTACATCATTTTCGCTATATTCTTTTTGGGTTTTTTGGATACTTTTTCAAATGCTTCCCAGAGATGCACTGTTTCGGTATTTTTGTAGCTATGTTTTTTAAGGTAATATCTCAATCCATCACGAAAGTCCTTTTCCCCTAGATAGCTTGCAAGCATGCGGATGATTGATGCACCCTTAGAATACGAAACTTCATCAAATATTTCTCCAATTTCGTCAGGATGATCTACTGGTACTTCGATAGGGTGAGTACTTTTTAATGCATCCAGACGAAGTGCTACGCCGAGGTCATTGGTAGTGAATAGTGTCCACATATCCCATTCTGGGAAAAGTGCGTCAACGGCTAGGTAAGAAATGTACGAGGCAAAGCCTTCGTTTAACCACAAATGCGTCCACCACTCCATTGTAACCAAGTTCCCGAACCATTGGTGTGCGAGCTCGTGGGCGATAACGTGAGCGATCATTTCCTTTGATCGTGCTGAGGTTTGAGTTTCATCAACGAGGAGTCCGATTTCGCGAAACGTTACCGCTCCCCAGTTTTCCATGGCAAGAGAGCTAAAGTCTGGAATGGCGATCATATCGAGAGTGTTGAGAGGGTATTTGATATCAAAATATTCTTCATAAAAGTCCAACATTTTTACTGTGGTATCTAATGCAAATCCTGCTTGATGCTTTTTACCCGGTGTAGTATATACCCGAACGAGTACCCCTGATTTGGATTTTTTCTCTAGGTATTCAAACTGCCCCACGATAAAAGCGAGAAGGTAGGTAGACATTTTAGGTGTTGGGGCAAAGCGAACTATCTCGTAACCTGCTTCATGTTCCTTGGTTGAAATCGGGAGGGTATTTGAAATCGCGCTATGACCCTTTGGAATAATGAGAGATACATGGAATACTGCTTTTTGAGCAGGTTCATCGAAGCAGGGGAATGCACGGCGTGCATCAGTCGCTTCGAACTGCGTTGTTGCCATATGAAAATCTTTTCCGTCTACGACGTAGCGACTGCGATAAAAGCCTCGCATTTTATCATTTAGAATTCCTTTGAAGGTGAGGGTCAGCTGTGTTTTGCTCTTTGGGATAATTTTTCCAAACCAAAGCGTCACCGTATCAGCTTTTTCATCATAAGTAATTTTTTTAGCAAATACTTTTTCGATACCCACTAATACATGTGCCGTTTCGATTTCGATTTCTTTGGAGTGAAAGGTTATGGATTTTGTTTTTTTATCTATGCGCAGAGCGATCGTTTCTGTGCCTTGGAATGTGAAGTTTTCGAGATCAGGGCGGATCTGTATATCATAGCTTGCTGGCATGATATATTTCGAAAGCCGGACTTTGCTTGGTCGGGTAGAATTTTTTGTACTTTGTGACTTCATGAGCTCAGTATATATCGGCATGTCTTTTTTAGCAAAAAGTGCTACTATATAAAGGTGGAAAAGGAAACATATCATGTAAAGACCGAAGTGTTTGAGGGACCTTTTGCGGTTCTCCTTGATTTCGTAGAAAAGCGTAAATTATTCATCAATGATGTTTCTCTCGCCACCGTTACAGAGGACTATCTAAACTACATTAACACCCTCGGCGGCCTCGGTGCGGTAAGTGCACACCAGATCTCAAATTTTATTCTCGTTGCTTCGACCCTCATACTTATTAAATCAAAGTCACTTCTTCCAAACCTCGATCTTACCGAAGAAGAAGAGAGTGATATCCACACGCTTGAAGAGCGATTGCGTTTGTACGAACTTTTTACAAAGTTGTCTGGAAACGTAAAAGAAACATTTGGCAAGAAAGTGATTTTTAGTGCACGTGAACGCAAGAATACAACCTTGGTCTTTCTACCAGATGCCCAGATTTCTAAACAAAGTATGATGCAGTATGCGAATGAAGTACTCGGTCGTATGCCCAAGAAAATATCACTACTTGAAGTGCCGATAAAAAAGGTGATCAGCATAGAAGAAATGATCGACAAGCTCACCGAGCGAATCAAAAGTTCACTCAAAATGAATTTTAAAGAATTCGGCGGGCAAGCGAGAACTCGGGAAGAAAAAGTGATCGTGATCGTTGGATTCCTCGCTATGCTCGAGCTAGTCAGGCAGGGGATAGTGGATGCTGTGCAAGAGAACAATAATGGAGATATTATCATTGAACAGCAAACAGTTGTAGAAATTAATTAATAATATGAATTTAGAATCAAAAATAGAAGGAATACTGTTTTTTAAAAACGAACCAATCAAAGTCAAAAAACTCGCGGGGATTTTGAAAGTGTCCGAAGATGAAACCAAAGAAGCGTTGCATCACTTGAAGCAAAGCCTTGAATACGGAGGTATCGCGGTTATTGAAAATGGGGATGAAGTGATGCTCGGTACTTCACCTGAGCTCGGAACACTCATTGAAGATCTACAAAAAGAAGAACTCAATAAAGACCTCTCTAAAGCGAGTCTTGAAACCCTTTCGATCATTCTCTATAAAAATGGCGCCAATCGGGCTGAGATCGACTATATTCGTGGTGTGAACTCGAGTTTTACTCTCCGTGCGCTTTCAGTTCGTGGCCTTGTCGAAAAGGTGCAGGATCCAAAGGACAGCCGTCGATATCTCTACCGACCAACATTTGAATTACTTTCCTATATGGGCCTCACGTCAGTAAATGAGCTTCCGGAATTTGAATCAGTAAATATTTCAATGCAAACTGCTGCTAAGGGGGTGGAAGAAGAAATTACCAATGGACAAGGAGATGCAAACTCAAACTAAAGCTTGTGCAAATTGTAAAAAAGACTTTACCATAGAGCCGGATGATTTTGGATTTTACGAAAAAATAAAAGTTCCACCGCCTACGTGGTGTCCAAACTGTCGACTCATGCGCCGTTTGTCGTGGCAAGGGTATCGAATCCTATACAAACGCACCTGTGACTTTACTGGAGAAGAAGTTATAACCACGCATCACAAAGACTCTCCGCACAAATTATATCGGCAAGATATCTGGTGGAGTGATCAATGGGACCCTATGTCTTATGGGCGGGATATCGATTGGTCACGGCCATTTCTCGAGCAGTACAAGGAACTCCTCCGAGAGGTGCCGCTTCCTTCGCTTTATACTGAGCACTCGACGATGATCAGGAGTGACTACTGTAACGCTGCAACTACATGCAAAGATTGTTATCTGTGTTTTCGTATTACTGACGGTGAAAACTGCGCGTATCTAAACGTGGTGAGTGATGTAAAAGGTTGTATCGATTGCTCATATGACCGGCATAACCAAGTCGGATACGGAGATATTATAACTCACTCGAGTTATCAAACTTTTTTCTGTGAAGACGTCGTACAGTCACTCAATATGTGGTTTTGCCGCAGCTGCGTCGGCTGTTCGGATTGTGTCGGCTGCGTAAATCTTACCAAAAAGAAATACTGCATTTTTAATGAGCAGTATTCAAAAGAAGAATTCGAGAAAATTTTCGCAACATATGATTTTGGTTCAATAAAAAGCTTGGAAGATTTCAAGAAAAAAGCCCAGGCATTTTTACTTACTCAGCCACGGAAACAATTTAATGATCGAAAAAGTATAGATACAACAGGGGAGTATGTATACAACTCAAAAAATGTGCATGATTCATATATGATCCGTAAAATGGAAAACTCCCGATACTGTCAGTTTATAAAATCAGGTCCTGTTTCAGATTGTTATGATTATAGTTTATTCGGTGAAAAAGCAGAGCTTATTTATGAATCATGTTGGGTAGGACTTAATACAAGTAATGTAAAATTTAGTGCATGGACGTATGGAGCTTCGAATATCGAATTTTGTTTTGGCTGTCACTCGTCTAACAATATGTTTGGCTGTGTGGGGGTTCGTAAAGGAGAGTACTGTATTTTGAATAAAAGATACTCCAAAGAAGAATACTTAGAGCTTGTTCCGAAAATTAAACAACACATGAAAGACATGCCCTACGTTGATAGCGTCGGTAGGGTTTATTTATACGGCGAGATGATGCCAAGTGAACTCTGTCCTTGGGCTTACAACGAGTCTACTGCTATGGAATGGTTCCCACTAACAAAAGAGGAAGCTCTTCGAGAAGGTTTTACCTGGCGAGATGAAGAAGTCAAAGAATACCAAGATGCGACCGTAGTACTGCCCGAGCATATCAAAGACGTTCCTGACACAGTACTCAAAGAAATTTTAAAGTGCAAGAACTGCGGGAAAAATTATCGATTGATACAAATGGAGCTCGATTTTTACCGCAAGTTCACCTTGCCCATTCCGGAGAACTGTCCATTGTGCCGTGACCGTGCACGAACTAAACTTTTAAATCCGATTGAAATTCACGATCGCGAGTGTGCAAAATGCCAGAAACCAATCAAGACTTCCTGGTCCAAAGAGAGACCGGAAATCGTGTACTGCGCTGACTGTTATAAACAAGAAGTATACTAATATGCATCCAGAAACTAAAACATGTCAAAATTGCAAAGAAGACTTCACGATCACCAGTGACGATTTTGGGTTTTATGAAAAGATAAAGGTGCCTCCACCTACATTTTGTCCACCATGTCGCAAGCAGCGGCGTATGGCATGGCGGAATGATATGTCATTGTATAGTAGTTCTTGTAAACTATGCAGTAGGTCCGTAATTTCGATCTACGCACCAGACTCTGGTATTACTACATATTGTAATAAATGTTGGTGGAGTGATGCTTGGGATCCGAAAAGTTATGCTCGAGAGTATGATTTTTCAAAACCATTTTTTACGCAATTTCGTGAACTCATTACCAGTCTTCCACATATGTCGATCGTAAATGATGACGGCATCGCAAGTACCAGCTGCGAGTACACTCACGATTGGTGGTTTTCGAAGAACTGTTACATGTGCTTCTGTGGCTGGAAAACTGAAAATTCTATGTACTGCTACTTTGTGCTTGCAGGGAAAGATATGGTTGACTGCATGAATATTAAATCCAAGAATGAATTCATTTACGAATGTGTCCGCTGTGCTACTTCGTACAAGTTTATGTATTCCCAACACTCTAAAGACTGCATTGAATCCGCCTTTCTTTCAGATTGCCTCAATTGCTCAAACTGCTTTATGTGCGCAGGTATTCGCGGGCAGAAGTACTGCTTTAAGAATGAGCAATACAGCGAAGAAGAATATAAAAAGATCTTAGAAAGTTACAGGCTTGATACATCCTCTGGCGTAGAACGAGCGCGAAAAGAATTCAAAGAGTTTATGCAAATACAACCCAAGCGGTATGCACGCAATTTTCATAATGACCAAAATATTATTGGGGAAGAGATTTCATACTCAAAAAATCTGAAATACTGTTTTTCCGCTAAAAAGTCTGAGAACTGTCGATATTCTGATTTCTTTACAGAAAACAAAGACTGCTATGACATCCTCACTACAGGAGGAACATCAGAGAGTTACGAAGGACTGGTGATGGACCACTCACAACGCAACCGCTTCGGTGTTTATTCCGTCAAAAGTCAGGATATCCAGTACTCTCAACACTGTCATAATTGTAAATATATTTTCGGTTGCGTAGGACTTCGAAATGCGAGCTATTGTATCTTTAACACGCAATACACAAAGGAAGAGTACGAGGCTTTGGTACCAAAAATAATTGAACAAATGAATTCGATACCGTATATAGACAAGAATGGAGCTCGATACGCATACGGGGAATTTTATCCTACCGAGCTTTCACTTTTTGGATACAACGAAACTTTAGCACAATTTCACTTTCCACTCACCAAGGAGGAGATTGAGCAGAAAGGATATCGATACCAAGAACACATACAACGAACTACGGGCAAGGAGACATTAAAATCAGAACAAATCCCTGACTCGATACATGATGTCACTGATTCAATACTAAATGAAGTACTTACGTGTATAACTTGCAAACGCAACTATAAAATCATAGGGAATGAACTAATTTTTTATAAAAAAATGATTATTCCAATTCCGCGTCAGTGTTTCTACTGCCGACATGCTGCGCGCTTTGCAAGTCAGAACCCCTTTAAGCTTTGGCACAGAGAGTGTATGTGCGACAAGAAAGGTCACCTTCACGGGGAAGCAAAATGCCAGGTGGCATTCGAAACAACATGGCCCCTTACAGCACCGGATGTCGTGTATTGCGAGAAATGTTATCAGCAAGAGGTTTACTAAATACAGTCAGAATTTATGCTTAGGGCGTAATTTTTGATGACGTTAAAGCTTTCTGCATATTCGGCTCCGAGGAAGCCTTCTATGTCTTTTATCGTTACTATTTTCGCATACTCTTTCGTGAAGAATCTAGCGAGAGGGAGGTACGACCAATGCCATTTTTCTTCGTTGTAGCCAAGTGGGCGTGATGAATTTTTGATGTCATAAGTTTGGCAGAATCCAAATCGTGAGGCATTCTCTCTCAGCCACTTATATTCTTTTTTGCCTTTTACTGTATCAAAATATTCTGGGTTCGCGCCGTTAATATCTATATCCGTGCCCCAATGATGCCTCGAGGCGCCGGGCACAGCCATGTATTCTAGTATCTTGCGGAATTTTGCTTGACCACCTGTATTTTTTAAGGTTTTCCATTTTTCATCCCAAAGGTATTTCTGTGAATCAAAGTTCCTAGCACCAGAAGAAATTTTAATTTCTATCCCGTCTTCTTTGGCAGCATTATGCATGTTGATGTACGCTTGGTATGTTTCTTCACGTAAGTGCATAGCATAAGGGTTTGAAGAGTGTTCTTTTGCTACTAAAACAAATCCGTCTCTTTTGGAAGGATCAAAACGACCCATCAGGTATTCCTTTTCTTTTTGTATGTATTCTTGTCGTACTTTTAACTCCTCTTCACTTTTTTCTATTTGTTTTTCTTTACGGAAATCCTTGAAATTTTTCACAAGAAAAGGCATTCCTAGAAAAACAACAAAAAGGAGCAAAAAAATAGATGCGATTATGTACAGCGTGTTATTTTTCACCCACAGAGGATATCACGAAAGAGCTATTCTAATCAAAGAAATTAAGTGTTATAATAGCAAGATGTATCTTGATTTACTTAAAATCTTTATCCCTACAGCGACCGCTTTCTTTTTCGGTCTTTTTTTTACCCCTTTTGCTACACATTTTTTCTATAAATACAAAATGTGGAAAAAGCATTCTCGAAGTATTGGAAAAGTCGCTGCTTTTTCAGGTATACACAACGAAGTAGAAGAACTCAAAACCCCTCGAGTTGGGGGTATTATTGTATGGTTTTCAGTGTTTATGACTGTTATGTTTTTTTACTTTGTTTCCGCTTTTCTCCCTTCTGAGGCTACGTTCAAGATGAATTTTTTGAGCCGCAATCAAACCCTCATACCTTTTTTCACTTTGCTCGTAGGTTCTTTGATCGGTCTTTGGGACGACTTGATTCAGATTTATGGTACAGGTAAATTTGCACGTGATGATTCGTCTTGGCGAGTATGGAAAGTTTTCTTAGTAGGGATGCTTTCGCTTGGTATCGGTGCATGGTTTTTCTATAAACTAGGAATGCACTCTATTCATATACCTTTCGGTGGTGACTTATACCTGGGTATCCTTATTATCCCGTTTTTCGTGCTTGTTGCTATTTCGACGTTCTCTGGAGGTATTATCGACGGGCTCGACGGACTTTCCGGCGGCGTATTCGCTACAATATTTTCAGCATATTCGGTTATTGCTTATACCAATAATCAGATAGATCTAGCTGCTTTTTCTGCTGTTACTGCTGGAGCTATATTGGCATTTTTGTGGTTCAATATCCCTCCCGCACGGTTTTACATGGGGGAAACAGGTATCATGGGACTCACGATCATGCTAGCCACAATCGCATTTCTAACAAACTCAGTACTGATACTCCCGGTGGTAGCTCTTCCACTTGTTGTCACCTCACTTTCCGTAGTCATTCAGCTCCTTTCAAAAAAGTTCCGAAACGGAAAACGCGTATTTAAGCTCGCACCTGTCCATCATCATTTTGAGGCAATCGGTTGGCCGTCGTACAAAGTCACGATGCGTTTTTGGATCTTCTCAGTTATTTTTGCCATTATAGGTATCGTACTTGTTATTATAAGTAGATAATTATGCGAGAAAAAAAAGTAGATAAATTTTTCCTGGTTATCGTCATACTGCTCGTAACAGTCGGTCTCGGTCTGTTTGTGTCCGCGTCACTAGGAATCCTCGCTAAAAATTCAAGCACTTTTTATTCTGTATTATTTAGTCAGTTGGTACTCGGCCTTGGTCTCGGTGCGGTAGCTATGTACGCTTCATTTAAAATACCTTATAAATTCTGGCGCAACTATGCTTTTTATATATTTATCGGGGCCATACTTCTAACTGCTGCAGTTTTTATACCGCATCTCGGGTGGAGTCATGGAGGGGCGCGTAGATGGCTAAATTTCGGTTTCTTCTCATTTCAACCGGTAGAAATACTTAAGTTTGCATTTATTATTTATTTTGCGGCATGGCTATCTTGGGCGAAGCACAGAGTTACAGATTTTCGTTTCGGCATACTACCGCTCGGCATAATGCTCGCAGTGATAGCCCTTGTGCTTTTCAAACAGCCTGATACTAAAAGCTTCATTCTGATCACTATGGTAGGCATATCTATGCTTTTTATTTCTGGTGTGCCAGTAAAATACATTCTAGGTATTGGATTAGGAGCAATCTTTGTGTTGTCTACTCTCGTGTACTTTACTCCATACCTTCAGAAGCGTGTCAAAACATTCATAGATCCTTCGAGTGACCCACGCGGGTCTTCATATCAAATCCGTCAATCGTTCATCGCGCTTGGTGGGGGAGGCATATTCGGCAGGGGCTTTGGTCAAAGCATTCAAAAATTTAGTTACTTGCCTGAGCCTCAAGGTGACTCGATATTTGCAGTACTCGGTGAAGAACTCGGATTTATAGGTGGATTTGGGGTTATTACTTTGTACGTATTATTTGCCCTGCGAGGTTTTCGTATTGCAAACAATTCTCCGGATTCATTCGGTAGACTTTTAATCTCAGGAATTGTTATACTGATTACATTGCAGTCCTTTATGCACATAGCCTCAGTTATCGGCGTATTTCCGCTTACTGGCGTGCCGCTGCCTTTCATGAGCCACGGAGGTACTTCGCTCATGATATACTTGATGGCAATGGGAGTAGTATTTCAGATATCCAAGTATAGCCATAAAGAAGAACGTTAAATTATATAAATTACATGAAAATAGCTTTTACTGGTGGAGGAACGGGCGGACATTTTTATCCTATTATCGCTGTCGCCCAAAAGGTAAACAATATATTAGATGAGGAAAACATAGTCGGCGTAAAGCTTTACTATATTTCCGACAGCCCATACGACAAAGAAATGCTTTTTGAGCATAGACTGATCTATGAAGAAGTAGCTACTGGCAAGATCCGTACAGGTGCTGACGCAAGGGGGTTTTATAAAAATATTATAG
>CAYGIL010000016.1:0-9322 GCA_964349965.1 uncultured Candidatus Saccharibacteria bacterium
TGGGAGACTTTATTTATGAAATCGAAGGTAAATATAAAGATAAAAAAATACTTATTATTTCACATGCCGCGCCACTGTGGCTCCTGTTTGCTCTTGCTAGGGGTTTTGACGTTGATGAATCGATCAAGATGACTGGAGGAATGTTCCGTCACACTGAGCAGTTAGAGGATGATGTGCCTTTTGAATTTAGACATTTCGAAAATGCAGAATGCAGAGAGTTTGATTTTGTGCGTATTCCTCACAACGATGAGTACGAGCTTGATCTGCATAGACCTTTTATAGATGAAGTATCGCTTGCATGTGAATGCGGAGGTGAGCTCGTTCGTACAAAAGAAGTTATGGATGTATGGTTCGATTCTGGTGCGATGCCTTTCGCGCAGGATCATTATCCATTTGAAAATAAATCCTGGGTGGAAGGTTCAGGATATCCTGCGGATTATATTTCCGAAGCGATTGATCAAACCCGTGGATGGTTCTACACGCTTCATGCAGTAGGGGTACTCATGGGGCGTGGGCGAGCGTATAAAAATGTGATTTGTTTGGGACACTTGCTCGATGCAAAAGGCAAGAAAATGTCAAAGTCTATCGGGAACGTCGTAGACCCTTGGGTTGTGGTAGATAAATATGGCGTAGATACGCTTCGTCTTTGGATGTACTCAGTAAATCAGCCTGGAGAGTCTAAAAATTTCGATGAGCGTACAGTGGTGCTTTTGCAGAATCAAGTATTCGGGCTTTTGTATAACGTGCTTGCGTTTTATGAATTATATAGAGATAAAAGTTTAGAAGGCGAGAAGCGACCAACTTCATCAAATATTTTAGATATGTGGATTCTCGACCGTCTCGACGAACTTACAATACTGATGACACGGAATCTCGATCATTACAAACTCCTAGAGCCAGTCCGCGCGACGCGTGATTTTATCGGTGACTTGTCTACATGGTATTTGCGTCGTTCACGGGAGCGTATCAAAGAAGGGGATGCGCATGCAAAAGAGACATTGTATTTCGTTTTAAAAACAGTTGCAAAACTTCTTGCACCTTTTGCACCCTTTGCGGCGGAGGATATTTGGCTCAAATTAAAGACCGATACTGAGGTAGAAAGTGTACACCTCGCTGAGTGGCCTCATAGCAAATTCAAACTTTTTTGGTTTACGAAATCCAAAGTTTTGGAAAAGATGCACACCGTGCGTAGTATCGTGACTCTCGGTCTCGAAGCGCGCCAGAGTGCCGGTATCAAGGTTCGGCAGCCTCTTGCGGAAATAGAGATTATTGCGGAGACATTATCACAAGAATATCTTGATATTATAAAAGATGAATTAAATATAAAAAATGTTGTATACCTCGTAAAGATCAATCTTGGTATTAACAAGGTTACCCTCGATACGACGATCACTAAAGAGCTCAAAGAAGAAGGAGAATACCGTGAGCTCGTACGTGGGCTTCAGGATTTACGTAAAAAGATGGGCCTCACGCCGAGTGATGTTATATCCCTCACATTTCATGCCGACCACGCTGGGCAGAAACTCGTACAAAAGTTTGAATCTGATCTCAAGAAAACAGTCCTTGTTCGAGATATAAAATTCGACAACAATGATGGCACCGAAGTAAAAACCGACCATTTGGTTTTCAAAGTACAAATTTCACGTTAGCGATGCATCACATTTATCACACTGAGGCACTAATTCTCGGCAGTAAGAATTTCGGAGAAGCTTCCAAGTATTATTATATTTTTACTCGGGAGCTCGGGATGCTATATGCTAGTGCGGCCGGTGTGCGGAAAGTGTCATCAAAGCTCCGATTTGTGTTACAGGACTTTGCTTATGTGAACGTTGATCTCGTGCAGGGGAAGGATTTTTGGCGGATCACAAGCGCATCAAAGACGAATCAGCTTGAAGATATAACAAAAAATCCTGATATATTGTTGATTTATGGAAACATTGCCCGACTATTACGACGGCTCCTTGCGGGAGTAGAAGCGAACGAAGCACTTTTTGATAGTGTTTTTCACGGTTTGCAAGTGCTTGAAAATTTAGAAACAAAAGAGGATTTAAAAAACGCGGAGCTTGTGATCGTATTTCAGATACTATATCACTTAGGGTATATTAGTAATTCTGGAGTATTTGAAAACCTAGCTCGTTCTCCCTTTGAAGCTAATATATTGCTTGAAGCAGCTAAAAGGAAACAGCTTATATTGCACGAAATAAATAAAGCACTTCGAGAAACACAACTGTATTAGGTTTCAAAATATGGCTT
Source organism: uncultured Candidatus Saccharibacteria bacterium (assembly GCA_964349965.1). Classification (GTDB taxonomy): domain Bacteria; phylum Patescibacteriota; class Minisyncoccia; order Phycocordibacterales; family UBA9973; genus UBA9973. The sequence continues at coordinate 2,254 of CAYGIL010000016.1, forward strand.
GAAATGTTACAATTTTAATATGCCTCCTTATGATCCCGAGAAGATCGACAATATAGAAGAACTAAAACGCAAACTCTCGAGTAGAGGATACAATCCTGGTTTCGGACATAGAGACAGTTTCAAACACGTCGATAACAGGGAGGTTCCGGATTCCTGGGGCGATGAATCAAAGGTTGATCCCGAGGTGTCGTATAGAGATAGATTTTTTATGAAAACTTCAGTCTTTAAGAATTTTTTCATTTTTTCAATAGTGTTTTTTGTATTAGCGATCGGGTATGCAGGGTTCGTTTTTTTCATTGCTGGGAATACAGTCTCAAATGAGAATATCGACATTTCGATACTGGGTAATACTTTTACTGACGGAGGAGATGAGCTTTCACTTGTTGTTGGCATAACCAATAGAAATAGTTCTCCTTTAGAACTTGTAGATCTTATCGTCGAGTATCCAAAGGGTGGTGACAATGATGCTGAGCTTGGCAATGAACGTTTGCGTATGTCGCTTGGCGCTATAGCCGCTGGTACTACACGTAGTGAGAACCTCAAGCTTGTACTTTTTGGTCAACAGGGAAGTGTTAAGAATATAGACTTTTCTATAGAGTATAGAGTAAAGGGCTCAAACGCAATTTTTGTTAAAGAGAAACCTTATCAAGTATCTATAAACTCCACCCCGGTAAACCTCATCATGAACGCCCCGGACGTTATAAGTCCAAATCAGGATATTACCTTGAGTATAAAATCCACGTTAAACGCTACAAAATCCACCTCTCATGTATTGCTTAAGGTGGATTATCCACCTGGGTTTGTGTTTACTTCTGCGGTACCCAAGCCTACGGTAGGTAACAATGTTTGGGATATGGGAGATCTTGCTCCCGGGGTAGAAAGAGTTATTACTATATCAGGCAAGATGGTAGACGTGTTTGATGGTGAAGAAAAGAACTTTCGTGTATCTGCTGGATCGGGGATTTCTGGTAGCAAGTCTGACATTGGCGTTGTGTTTAATTCAGTTGTACATACAGTCGCAGTCGAGCGTCCATTTATCGAGGCGAATTTAACGATGAACGGAGTGTATCAAAAAGAATACGCTGTTGATTCACGCAATCCTATACAAGGGGAGATCAGTTGGAATAATAATCTCGACACCAAGATAGACGATGTTGAGATAACAGCAAAGATTTCTGGTAATGCATTCAATAAAACAAATGTCTCAGCTGAAAAGGGTCTGTATAGTTCGGGATCAAGTACAATCGTCTGGAATAAGTTTTCCGAAGATGCTTTTGCTGAGGTAAACCCAGGAGATTCGGGTACAGTAAAGTTTTCGATTTTGCCACTCACTCTGTTTTCTGCGTCAGAGGGTCTCATTGTTGATCCGACAATACAAATACAGGTTTCTATTTCTGGGAAGCAGTTAATCGAGGGTTACTCGCCTAAAGAGTTGAATGGATCTGATTCAAAGACTATAAAAATAATTTCAGATGTAGGGCTTGCAGCAAAGGCTTTGTATTATTCTGGACCTTTTAAAAACACAGGTCCTATACCTCCTAAGGCTGAACAGCCTACAACATATACGGTCGCGTGGTCTCTTTCGAATACTTCAAATGATATCTCTAAAGGTCAAGTTAAGGCAATCATTCCGCCGTGGGTAAAGTTTCTAGATATCAAGTCTCCACTCGGCGAGGACCTTTCGTATAATTCTTCATCCAGAGAAATAACTTGGAACGTCGGTCGTATACCGAAGGGAACTGGTATTACAAAGTCTGATCGCACTGTTTCTTTTCAAATTACACTCACTCCGCTTCTGTCTCAAATACAGACAGTGCCGGTGCTTATCCAGGAAGCAGTTTTGACCGGGCATGATGATTTTGCTAATGTAGACATACGGACGAGTAAAGGTGTCCTCCGTACGGACTTAAACAGCGATAGCGGCTTCCCACGAAACGGCGGAATAGTTGCACAATAATATGAAAAAAGAATCACAGGAAAATACAGAATTAAATAATAAAATGGAAAAAATTGTGTCTCTTTGCAAAAGGCGAGGTTTTGTTTTTCAAGGTTCTGAAATATACGGAGGCATGGCTGGGTTGTATGATTTTGGTCCGTATGGAGTAGAACTTTTAAATAATTTGAAATCTGAGTGGTGGAAAACTCACGTACAATTTCGGGATGATTATGTTGGCCTAGATTCAGCAATGTTCAAGGATCCACGCGTATGGGATGCCTCAGGACATACCAGCGGATTTGCTGACCCTCTTTCAGAGTGTAAAAAGTGTAACACTCGTATTCGAGTAGACAAAGAATTGAAAAATATCGGAGTTAATGCAGACGAAAAAATGCCGGAAACAGAACTGCAGAAACTTTTTGAAGAACATAAACAGAAGATTTCATGTCCAAAATGCGGTTCTCATGATTTCTCTCCAGCGCGAGCATTTAATCTTTTGGTAAAATCAAATCTAGGAGACTTTACGAGCGAAGGTAGAAATCCAGTATATCTTCCCGGGGAAGCGTGCCAGGGTATTTATCTTAACTTTAAAAATGTTGTTGATTCAACTCGTATGCAGATACCATTTGGTATTGCCCAGATTGGGAAGGCATTTCGAAATGAAATTTCTCCCCGCAATTTCCTTTTTCGTACTCGCGAATTAGAACAGGCGGATACGCAGTACTTTATCCGCCCAAATGAAAATAAAGAAGAGTATGAGAGAGTAAAGCAAAACCGTTTTGATTGGTATGTAAGCTTGGGTATAAAACCTGAAAATTTGCGTTTCGTTCAGCATGAAAATCTAGTTTTCTATGCAAAAGATGCATGGGATATCGAATATAATTTCCCCACAGGCTTCGATGAGTTAGAGGGTCTTCATGATCGTTCAGATTATGATCTCACCCAGCATATGAAACACTCTGGTACTGATTTGCGATATACCGATCCAACAACTGGAGAAAAATATATTCCGTGGATTTTGGAAACTTCAGTTGGTATGGGACGTATGTTTTTGGCTTTTTTATCAGATTCATATCATGAAGATAATGTAGGAGAAGATATCAGAGTATTTTTGAAACTTTCTCCAAAACTTTCACCCATTAAAGCTGCGGTTTTTCCACTCCTTCGCAATAAGCCCGATTTAGTAAATAAAGCACGCGATGTATACAATTCACTCAAAAAAGAATTTAAGTGTGAGTTTGACGACAATGGCAACATCGGCAAACGGTATCGCCGCCAGGACGAGATTGGTACGCCATTTTGCATAGTTGTAGACTTCGATACACTTACCGATGATTCAGTCACAGTTCGCGATCGTGATACGGGGGAACAAGAGAGAGTAAAAATTGCCGGCTTGAAAGAACATATAAAGAATAAGATAAATTAATCACCACCCCATACCCGTCCTCCGTAAGGATGAGGGGGCTTAAAAAATAAATTATGATTTTTTCTAAAAATACTATTTCAAAAAAAATTGAGCAGAAATTAATTACAATAACTAATTTTGATCCAAGTTCTTTAGAAGATGCAAGCTATGATTTTAAGTTGGGTTCATATTTTGATGAGGTAAAACAAACATGGATTCCAGTCTCTGCTTTTGGTCTTCAAATTGAATCCAAAGGTTTTGCACTAGCTAGAACGAATGAAAAACTTACATTATCTCCACAAATTGCCTGTATGATTTTTACTACTAGCTCACTAGCTAGAAAAGGGATTGACGCAATACAAAGTTCTTCTTTTTGTCATCCAAAAACTGACAATGAAATGACACTTGAGATATTTAATCACAGCAACCAGCCAGTTTTGTTACAATCAGGACAAACCGTAGTTTAAAAATGAAAGACAAAAATTACGCAACAAGGTAGTTTGTTTGACACCTGTATTACATTGTAATACAATATATATATGCGCAATATTATAACAATTTCTGTGCCTTCTGCAGTAAAGCGAAGTGTGGCTACGATTATTAAGCAAAATAATTATGCTTCTGTAAGCGAGTTTATTCGTGACGCGATTCGGGCATGGCAGGATGAGGATTTGTATCAGTCAGTGCTCCGAAGCGAAATGGAGTTTGCGCAAGGTAAGGGTAAAAGATTGCGTTCGTTAAAAGATTTAATGTAGCTTAATGATCATCGATTATTCTCCCGAGTTTGTCCGTCGTTTCAGGAAACTCCCTCGTGAATTAAAGCTCAAGGCTCTCGAGAAAGAGAAGATTTTTCGGAAAAATTGTCATGATCCACGACTCAAAACGCACAAATTATCAGGGAAACTGAGTGGCCGTTTTGCTTTCTCGATCGATTTTAGAAATAGAATCATTTTTTCTTTTAAAAATTCCACCCATGTACTTTTCCTGTCTGTTGGCGGCCATGATATTTATCAATAACTATTAACTAACATGCAATTCTCAAAAAAAGTTTTAAAAAATGGACTTCGGGTAATTACAGTGCCGATGAAAGACAATCCGACGGTTACGGTACTTGTGCTCGTTGAAGCGGGATCCAAATACGAAGAAAAGCGCGTAAATGGTATTTCGCACTTTCTTGAACATATGTGTTTCAAGGGTACTACCAAGCGTCCTAAGGCGATTGATATTTCCAAGGAACTCGACGCGCTCGGTAGTCAGTACAATGCTTTTACCTCAAATGAGTATACCGGTTACTATGCCAAGTCTGATGCGAAGCATTTCGCACAGATCATTGATATTGTTTCTGATGTGTATTTGAATTCCACTTTTCCTGATGCGGAGATTGAAAAAGAAAAGGGGGTTATCATTGAGGAGATCAACATGTATGAAGACATGCCACAGAGGCATGTGCAGGATCTAATGATGAAGCTTCTCTACGGTGACCAGCCGGCAGGATGGAACGTGGCAGGGGAGAAGAAGAATATTTTAGAGATGCGTCGTGATGATTTTGTGAAGTATAAGAGCGAGCATTATCTACCTGAAGCTACGATTCTCGTTGTGGCTGGGCATATCACAGAATCTGCTGTGGACAAGGAAGTTGAGCGAATCTTCGCTCAAGTCCCAAGAGGTAGTAAAGTAAATAAAGTAAAAGTAAAAGAAGTACAAAAGAAACCGCAAGTACTTCTAAAATTCAAAAAGACTGACCAGACTCACTTTGTGCTTGCTATCCGCACATACGATATGTTTCATAAAGATAATGCAGTACTGTCGGTGCTTGCCGGAGTCTTGGGTGGGGGTATGAGCTCACGATTATTTCAGAAACTCCGCGAAGAAATGGGAGTCGGGTATTATGTGCGTGCATATGAAGACGCCTACACTGACCATGGATTTCTGCAGATTTCTGCCGGGGTAGACAATAAGCGTATCGAAGAAGTTTTGTATGCAGTGCTCGAAGAGTGCAGACGACTGAAGAATTTCCCCGTGCCGGATGATGAGATCGAGAAAGTAAAAGAGTGTTTGATAGGGAACATGAAGCTCTCTCTCGAGTCTACTGACGATATTGCCAATTTTTATGGCGGACAAGAGTTACTAAAGCGCGAGATAAAGAATGCTGAGGAAAAGGCAGAGGAAATTCGCAAAGTAACTGCTCGTGAAGTGCAAACTATTGCAGGAGAAATTTTTAAAGATTCTAAACTCAACCTTGCCCTTATCGGTCCGTTTCGCAAAAAGGTTAACTTCTTAAAACTTCTTAAATTCTAGTTTTCTCTTTAGTATTTTCTCTGCATTCGTGGTATAATGTATGTATGTTCTCCAAGAGCGAAACAACTTCTATCTCTATATCGACCGGTACGATGCTTCGAGCTGTGCTTGTTATGCTTGGAGTTTTCTTACTTTGGTTTTTGCGTGACTTGGCTCTGGTAGTTCTCACTTCTATAGTCATCGCATCATTTGTCGAGTCGGCTATACCTCACTTTAGGAAAATAGGTATAAACCGAGTGTGGTGCGTTGTCATACTTTACACGGTGAGCTTGATCGTTATCGCTGGATTATTTTACCTTTTTGCACCGCTTCTGATCACTGAATTATACAATTTCTCAAATTTCATTTCCGCCTATGTTCCAGGTGTAGCATTCTTGAATTTCTTTCAGAACGAAGCTTTCTCTGGAGCAAAGGAGATAGTCGGCAATCTTTCTAACGGACTTTCTTTGGCAGTCCTTTTGTCTATCTCAAAAGCATTTGTGCTCAATCTCTCCGGAGGATTTATTCAGACATTCTCAGTTATTTTCGGAAGTGTTTTTAACTTTATATTGATCATCTTGGTCTCGTTTTATCTGTCAGTCCAAGAAAAGGGAATTGAAAGCTTTCTGCGAATTGTTGTTCCTATTCAGTACGAAGATTACGTTATAGATCTGTGGGAACGTTCTCGTCGAAAGATCGCACTTTGGATGAAAGGGCAGGTTGTACTTGCGGTTGTAGTAGCGATTCTCGTCTACCTCTTACTTTCTTTACTCGGTATAGAATACGCACTTCTGCTCGCGCTCATAGCTGGAGTTATGGAGCTCGTGCCGTACGGAGTACTCGTTGCTATGATTCCTGCTTTCACATTCTCATACCTATCTGGCGGGATATCTACTGCGATTCTCGTTACTGGCGCGTACGTCATAATCCACGAATTTGAAGTATTCTTACTTACTCCACTTATTATAAACAAAGTTGTGGGTCTCTCTCCGATCGTGATTATACTCTCTATCTTGATCGGATTTGAGTTACTAGGTATTTGGGGTGCAGCGATAGCTATACCGGCCGCTGTCATCTTTATGGAATTTTTGAATGACGTCGAGAAGCATAAAATTTCAGTTCGAAATAATAAAGAGTAAAGAAAGATGGAAAATAAAAGTTTTTATATTACAACTACTATTCCATATGTGAATGCTGATCCACATATTGGTTTTGCATTGGAATTAGTGCAGGCAGATGCAATAGCGAGGTACCATCGTCTCCGCGGTGAAGACGTATTTTTCAGCACCGGTGCCGATGAACACGGACAAAAGATCTGGGAAGCAAGTCAGAAACAAGGCAAAGATGTTCAAGAATATGTGGATCATTATGCTGATGCGTATTTAAAACTTAAAAGTATATTAAATATTTCTAATGACAATTTTATACGAACTACAAGCGAAGGACACATT
>CAYGIL010000017.1:0-9148 GCA_964349965.1 uncultured Candidatus Saccharibacteria bacterium
AGAAACATTATGGTAGTACGAATGAGACATACAAAATCGCATACGAAAAACAGGCGTTCACACCACGCTCTCGTTGCAACTGCGCTTATGAAGTGTGAGCGTTGCAGTGCTTTGAAGAAGCGTCATACCGTCTGTGCATCATGTGGTTTTTATCGAGAAAAAAAGGTTCTCGACCTTGTAAAGAAAACAGAAAAGAAGCAATCGAAAGCAAAAGCAAAGGAAGCTCAAGCAAAATAACCACACCCCGCCCTCTAAAATTTGGGGCACCTCTCTCCTTAGTAAGGAGAGAGGCTGGAGTGAGGTGAATTTGGTATAATGTAATTATGGCAAACAGGCACCTTTCGAGATCAATAGTTTTACAGACCCTTTTTGAATGGGACTTTGTACCCGCCCGCCTCGCAAGCGAGGGCGTTGCGGGCGGGCCCGTAGATAAAAAATCTGAAAGTAATAATGCGGCTTTTAATATAGATGAAGCTCTCAAAAGAAATCTCAAAGAATTTGCCCCTGGTGCCGAAGATGATACGTTTACCCCAGTTTTACTTAGTGGGGTAGTAAAAAATCATGCGGTGATCGATGAGATCATCGAAAAGGCTGCGCCTGAGTGGCCGATCGACAAGATCTCTATTGTTGACCGAAATATTCTCCGAATTGGGCTCTACGAGCTTCTCTTTGGTGATCGATCACAAGTTCCTCCAAAGGTGGCGATAAATGAAGCCATAGAGCTCGCGAAAACTTTCGGTGGCGAGAATTCAAGTAAATTCGTAAACGGTGTTCTAGGTGCGGTATACAAAGAGATCGGCGAGCCGGGTAAAGATCAGAAAAGTAAGGGTCCAAAAAAAGATGAACCATTGGATCATAGTAAACTACAGGTTGAAAACCTTGGCGGCTCACTCGTATATTCTCGCAAAGGTAATGAAGTTTTCTTTGCGATGGTGCACGATGTGTTCGGTTACTGGACTCTTTCCAAGAGTAAGATAGAACCAGGCGAGACAGTCGAGGACGGTACAAAGCGTGCTATCAAGAAAGAGATTGGCCTTGATATAGTCCTCGAAGATAAGCTCGGAGAGAACGAATACGTTGCCAGTCATCCAGAAAAGGGTAAAAGTCTTAAGCGAGTTACGTATTTCCTTGGGTTTTCAGAGTATCACGACCTAGTGCTAGAAAAGTCTGGTGGTCTTGACGGTGCTAGGTGGTTCCCGCTTGCGCAGATCACAGAACTTCGTATGTACAACGATATGATTCCGATTATTAAAAAGGCAATAGAAATAATTTCTTCAAAGTAGCTATGATTCAATTTTCAGATTTCGAAAAGAAAACAAAAATAACTTTTACAGACAAGAATTTGCTTAAGCAGGCATTTACTCACCGTTCCTACATCAATGAAAATACGAAGGGTTCTGCTTCACACAACGAACGACTTGAGTTTTTAGGAGACGCAGTTCTCGAGCTCATCGTCACTGACTTTTTATATAAAAAATATCCAACCTATGCCGAAGGTGAGCTTACCTCGGTGCGTTCGGCGCTCGTAAATGCGATCATCATCGCAGAAGTTGCGGCAAAAATCGGTATGAATGATTACCTCCTCCTCTCCAAAGGTGAAGCCAAGGATCACGGCAAAGCCAGGCAGTACATCCTCGCCAATACCTACGAAGCATACGTCGGGGCGCTTTATCTCGATCAGGGGTATGATACGGTAGAGAAATTTATTCGTTCAAACTTGTTGCCAGAAACGGATGAAATCGTAAAGAAAAAGTTGTGGCGTGATGCAAAAAGCCTCGTACAGGAAAAGGCGCAGGAATTTGTGCAGGTGACACCGCTTTACAAAGTGCTGCACGAAACCGGACCCGATCACGACAAGCATTTTACTGTTGGTATCTTTTTTGGTACGGCAAAGATCGCCGAAGGTACGGGCAAGTCTAAACAAGAAGCCGAAGTGCACGCCGCCGAAGGAGCTTTAAAAATAAAAAACTGGCTCGACTAAAAGACGATGCGACTTAAGACTCTTGAACTAAATGGCTTCAAATCTTTCGCGCAAAAAAGTGTTTTAGAATTTGAGAGCCCTGTGGTTTGCATCGTTGGTCCAAACGGCTCGGGTAAATCAAACGTAGTCGAAGCATTCCGCTACGTACTCGGAGAGCAGTCGATGAAGTCGATGCGCGGCAAGTCCGGACTCGACCTCATCTTTAAAGGTTCCAAGAATCTCTCCAAAGGTACAAGTGCGCAAGTCTCTATATACTTCGATAACACTGATAAAGTTTTCAAACTTTCAAATGAATCGGGCGAAGAAGTGAATTTAAATTATGATGTGGTGAGTATCTCACGGCAGGTTTTTTCTGATGGTGTGAATAGTTACATGCTAAACGGCAGTGATGTGCGACTCAAGGATATTCACAATCTGCTTGCGTCGGTGAACATTGGTTCCTCAGGGCATCACATCATTTCTCAGGGTGAAGCGGATCGGATCTTGAATGCGAGTCCTCGAGAGCGTAAAGAAATGGTAGAGGATGCTCTCGGACTCAAAGTGTATCAATACAAGATTCGGGATTCGGAGCGTAAACTCGAGCGCACAGAAGGGAATATGAAAGAAATCGCAATCCAGCGTCGGGAGAACGCACCGCATTTAAATTTTTTACGTAAACAAGTAGAGAAGTTTGAGAAGGCAAAGGAAATGCAAGTTGAGCTTGCGAAGCTTTATCTCGAGTATTTGAAAAAAGAAAGTGTATATATTGAAACTGAAAAAGCACGCCTCCTCGAAGAGAAACGTGGAATCACCGAAGAACTCGAGCAAGTATCCGGAAAGATCTCTCATACCGAGAAGACTACTTCAGAGCAAGGTGAAAAGAAGATTGCAGAACTCAAAGTAGTCGAGCAGAAATTGAATGAAGTAAGGAACATAAAAGCTGAAATGAGCCGTAAGCTCGGTCGGATCGAAGGAATGATAGAAGCAAAAGATAATCGAATTCAAAATTCCGGCAGGTGTCCTACTTGTGGCCGAGATCTCGCAGAAATCACTCAAGAGCAAATCGCGAGTCGAGAGGAGAGTGAGAGGGAGTTTGCGGCACTCAAGAATTCACAGGTCCTGACTCTTGCAAATATAGAGCAATCAGAGAAAGAAGAGAGAGAGTTTGTACAGGTGATTGAGATAATTAAGCGAGAAATCAATCAAGAGATGGAAGCCTTGCGTGATCTCGAGAAAGAAAAATTTGCATTTAAGGTGCGACACCAAGAGCTATCCTCAGCACTTGAGCTTATACGTATCAAGGAAGGAAGTGTGCGGGTACGGAGTGAAGCTTTTGAGAATGAGATAAAAGAAGGTGCTGCGCTCGTTGGTCGCGAAATACTTGGATATCACGAAGTAGTGTTTACTGGAGAATTCACCGAGGTGGATCAGCAGGAGCTCAAGAGAAAAATAGAACGGATCAAAATAAAGCTCGAAGACGCTGGGCTTGGGAACGGTGCGGAACTCATGAAGGAGTTTCGAGAAGTCGAAGAGAGGGATCAATTCCTAGGGAAAGAATTGGAGGATCTCGCAAAAAGCATAGAATCCTTGAATTTATTGATCACTGACCTCAAAGAAAAGATTGATGTTGAGTTTAAGGATGGAGTTAAAAAGATCAATGTAGAATTCCAAGAATTTTTCTCACTTATGTTTGGTGGGGGCAATGCATCGCTTTCAGTTGTTGTTGAGAACAAATCGCCTCGACGTCGATCAAGTGATGATGAAGAAGGAGAAATTTTCGATACTTCGGATCATGATGAGCAAATCACTTTTGAACAAGGAGTCGAAATTAACATTTCGCTTCCGCATAAAAAGGTAAAGGAATTGCACGCGCTCTCGGGCGGGGAGCGATCACTCACCTCGATCGCTGCGCTCTTTGCTATGTCCCAAGTTAATCCTCCGCCTTTTCTCGTCCTCGATGAAACCGATGCCGCACTCGATGAAGCAAACTCCCGCAAGTACGGCGACATGATCGAAAAGCTCGCAAAGCATTCCCAGCTCATCGTCGTGACGCACAACCGCGAGACGATGTCTCGTGCTGGCACTCTCTACGGCGTTACGATCGGTGCAAACGGTGCATCCAAACTCCTCTCCGTCAAATTCGATGAAGCAGTACAGATAGCGAAATAATATATGAGCCAAGACGAATTAGTAGATATAGTTAATGAGAACGGAGATATTTTATATGTTGCTCAAAAACGGGAAGCGCATGAGAAAGGGTTGCTACATAAAACAGTTATTGCTGAAATTATTGATTCAAAAGGGAGATGGTTACTAACAAAGCCATCCAAGGGTAGACAAGACGCAGCCCAGTACGTGAGCCCTATAGGTGGGCATGTAGCTAGTGGCGAAGAAGATGTCCAAGCACTGAAGCGTGAAGCTGAAGAAGAAATGGGTTTAACCGGTGATTTTAAATATGAATTCGTTGGTAGGAAAATATTCGATCGTCAGGTTATTGGGAGACATGAAAATCATTTTTTCATAGTGTATAAAATTTACTCTGATACTGAGGTTGCACTTAGCCATGAATCTGAGAGTTATAAGTATTTTACTGAAGATGAAATAAGGAAGGGCCTTAAGGAAAGCCCAGAGCTTTTTGGTGGAGCTTTTCACTTTGTGGTTAAATCGTTTTTCCCAGATTTAATTTAACGAGATTGATTAAGATATTTGAGATGGTGAAATCAACTATATGCATTAAAGCATAAGCTGTTACAATGAGCATATGCATAAAATAACAGCATTAGGTATGTAGCAAGTTTATTTTAGAGACAAAAATGAGCTTTTAATTTCTTTTCATTTAACACCTTACTTACTTCTAGTATTTCTATATGTCCTCGAACTCCATAAAAATCTGCGACAAGTAGAATTTCCTCTGTGCAAGGATATGGATAAATCCAGGCGCTTTTTTGCAACTGAAAGAATCCTAAGTCTTTGAGTTTCCATCGAAAGGCATTGCGAGCCTTCTTGAGTCGAATAGGGAAATCATACATTACTAAATACCATTTTCCGTTCCACTTTTTGTTCTGTATTTTAATCTCATCAATGATGATATCTTGCAGTTTTTCTTTTCCTTTTGTAGTGAGAGAATGGTTTTTTCCTTTTTCTCGTCTCACAAATTTATATCTTCGGAGTCCGCTAAACGCTTGAGTTAGTTGTTGGCCATCGTAATACGTAGATGGAAGTTTCTCGCCGATAGCTATTGAGAGCAGGGCAGCCTTACTTAAATCTAATTTCTTGCCCCCAGAATTAAGAGCCTTTTTCAGGCCTAGTATATATTTCCCATTATCCATATGTTGTTAATTTTAGCATATGCGCAATTTAACAACAATCTTTTTATAATCTTGCATTCTCTCTCTCGATATGTTTTTATTGTTTTAGAAATAGGCTAATTTCTAGCCTATAAAAGTTAACTTTATTAGGGAGATAATCATGGCAGCAAAGAAAGCAGCGAAAAAGGCTCCGGTGAAGAAAGCCGCCAGGCCCAAGAAAAAGAAACAAACATACGAAGAGAGGATATTGGCGGAGAACGCCAAGTTGTCCGAAGAGACAAAACAAACGTTTGAAGAAAAGTTTTGGGAGCAAGCAGCCCAGACTCAAAAAGGAACGCGGGACTGGTTTAGAGGAATGTGGTCGAAATGATCCACCTTCCTGGGGCCACGCACGGGACAATCCTGTGCGTGGCCTTTTAATATTTCATAATTTATTTTACTTTGATTTTCCCATCAATATCAAGCACGACACCCTGCTCTCCAAAATCACTCTGTGAAAGTTCATTGACGACGCTTACCGCAGTGCCTGCAGTATCAAAGTGTGGAATACCGTAAGTATCTATTTCAAAAGGTGTGACTTGGCCGGAGATGAAGCTCCCGTTTTTTTCTAGTGTCACCTCGAGTAGAGCTGAAGTTTTTAGGAGTCCTGTCGTTAGGACGCGGTTTGCTGAAGCAAAGTTTCCGAGTGAATAGGCGATAAGTTTTCCGTTGTACCACTCCATTCCGCGGAGTACATGTGGGCCCGAACCGAGGATAAGATCAGCGCCAGCATCGATCGCTTGTCGTCCGAATTTCCTCAAGTCACCGCGATTTTCCCCTAGGTAGTATTCCGTTTCAATCGGTACGTGAGCATGTGCTACACCTTCGGCCCCTCCGTGGAATAATACGATCACTATATCAGAATTTGTTTTCGCTTCACTCACCAGGTTTTGCACCGTTTTTGAGCTATTTATGTCCGTGGTCCATTTGTAAGATGAGAACCCTACAAACCCAATAGTAAAATTATTTTTTTCTACGTAAGTTATTTCATTTTTAACACCGACTGGAGTCATACCGGCGTTTTTTGGTTCTTCTAGAGTTTTTATTTGGCCTCCTTCGCCTGAATCATTGAAATGATTGTTTGCTATGTTGAGCACGTCAAACGAGGCCGCAGCGAGAAGCCCGAGAAAGTTTGTGTCACCATTAAAAGCATAACATTTGGTATCTGTGTCTTTGCATTTGAAATACGCATCATCAAATATAGCACCTTCAAAGTTTGCGATCATGAGGTCTGGAATTTTGGTATATGTGGTTGCATCTCTAAAGATGTCTCGTGATGCTCCGATACCGGGCATGATGTCACCTACAAATCCTATGCGGAGTGCGTTCTCTTTTGTTTCTTGTTCTTCTTGGCGAGGTATGTCTCTGACTACTTCTATTATTTTCTTTGGTTGTTCTACGCTTTCAGATATCAATCCTTGAGCCCGCGCCCACAGTTGTCCGTAAGCGATTTCGTCGCTTTTGATTGTTCCGTAACCTATGAGTATTCCAAATGTGACCGCCAATACGATCCACAGGGAGTATGAGACTATTTTGTGTTGCATTTTTTTTATGGTGTTGTTTTGACCTTGGTTGGTGTGGTCGTGATGTTTTCTTCTTTACCTTTTAGAAGTGTCTCCGGCTGGAATACTTTATTTAATTTTACAGTATCTTTGCGGACTGTTAAATTTCCATCTTTGTGCAGTTTTACATTGAGGAGTCCACCTTGCATGGTGTTTTCACTAAACCCTTGATCAAATACGAAGTTTCCGAGTGAGTAAGCAATAAAGCTATTTTTATAAACCTCGGTATCTTGTACTACATGCGGATGATGCCCGATGACGAGCTTGGCGCCGTTGTCGACCGCTCGATGGGCGAGTTCTTCTTGACGGGCATTGTGCACAGTCTTGTATTCATCACCAAAGTGGAATGATACCACTAGGTGGTCCACTTGCGCTGCAGCATTTTTGACGATCTCATTGAACCTTGGATTACGTGCGAGAAGCAGTCCCGGATTCGTTTCACTAACGCTCATCCAGTCGGGTCCTACGTCAGAGAAGGCAAGGAAGCCGATTTTCATCCCATATTTTTCGATAATGGTTGGTGCCTCAGCTTCGGCCGGTGTACGGCCTCCACCAGTGTAGAGGATCTCGTTTTCTTTCAGTCGATCGAGCGTATCCGCATATGCGAGTCGGCCCCAATCACCGACGTGGTTGTTCGCTACTGAGACTATCTTGAACCCCGCACCTTTTAGTGCAGGCGTAACGCCAGGATCCATTCGGAATGAGTATAGATTTTTACGGTCTACTCCTTGATCAGAAACTGGTCCTTCCAAGTTCCCAAAGGTTATATCAGATTTTTGGAGGATGTTGCTTAATTCTTTTGATTTACTGAAGAGTGCTGAGTAGTCATTGGCAAAGTTTCTAAGAACTGATTTTCGAACCCCACGGTCAAGCATCATGTCACCTACAAATGCGAGAGTAACAAAATCAGGTTCGCGTATATCCGGCACCCCGACTTTTTCTTGTACCCAGTTAGTGGACGCGTCAGCTTTGCCTCCATAGTAGACGTATTTTTTTAGATATGCGATTATTGCTTCTACGTCTTTCTGTCTGTCAGTGCTTTGGAGGAGGGTGATGCCGATAGGTCGATGGCCTTCTTTCCCAAGCGGGAGATTAAAGAGTGAAATGACCGTCTGCTTTGCTTCGTCAGTATATCCGCTTTTTCCACCGATATATCCTTCATCTCCGAGAAATTGACTAATATTAGACCAGTTATGTTTTTTGTTTGAGTGGCTACGCTTGGTGGTTATCGCAAATATATCCGGTCGGTTTTGGTGGACGTAGCCAGCGAGTTTGAATAGATCCGCCACAGTGGATTTGTTGTTTTCTGATAGTCCGCTCGGGTCTTCGTATTTAGTATTTTCCATTTTTAAATTTTTCGCTTTTTGATTCATCTTTGCGAGAAATTGTTTTCTTCCAAAGTGTTCAGCGATCACTTCGGCAGCATCATTGCTGGACTCTAGGAGGAGAGGGTACACGAGATCCAGTGTTTTTATTTTCTCACCTAGTTGTAGTTTGCCGTTTGTACCGTAGGTAGCGAGCGCAGTTTTGCTTACTGATCCGACGTCTTCTTCTTTTCCGATTTCACGCGCGACGAGTGCAGTCATAACCTTGGAAGTCGAGGCTATAGGGTATTCTTTGTTTTGATTTTTGGCAATTATTATTTCTCCGGTTCCGAGGTCTCCGACTATGTATGCTTTTGCAGAAACTTTCGGCTCTCCTTTTATATCTTTGTTAACGTAAAAATATTGGGATTCTTCTTTTTTAGTAGGGCTGTTGACGGCTTGTGCTACGGTCGCTTCGTATCCTTTGCCTCTTGTACTAAAGTTCCAATTTAAATTAAAACCATTAACTAAAGGCGTGATTCCATACATAAAAAATACTCCAGCAATTACACAGGATAGAGTCCAACCAAATATTTTAAATTTACTTTTGGTCTTGTGATTCATGTTTATACTATTTTATATTAGCGCGTAGTCTATCATTTTCCTCTCCAAATCAGCGCTAACTACTTTTATATTTATTTTGTCTCCCATACGATATCGCTTTTTCTTTTTTTCTCCGACGAGTTCGAGCTTTTTATCATCAAATTTATAAAAGTCATCATTCATATCCCGCACTCGGACAAAGCCTTCACATTTTGTTCCGATCTCTTCGACATATAGTCCCCATTCAGTGACTCCGCTTATGATACCTTCAAATTTCTCTCCGATGCGTTTAGACATATACTCTACTTGCTTGTATTTTATCGATGCGCGTTCTGCATCAGAGGCGCGTTTTTCTTGTTCTGATGATACGAG
>CAYGIL010000018.1:0-9037 GCA_964349965.1 uncultured Candidatus Saccharibacteria bacterium
ACAGTGTATGTGTGACAAAAAACATACACACCATGAAAACCAATGTGAGGTAGAATTTGAAACCTCTTATGCTCCTGACAAACCCGAGATGGTGTACTGTGAAAAGTGCTACCAACAAGAAGTTTACTAGCTATTTTTGTACGCATGCAAACTTTTGCTATAATATTGTCATAAAGAATGCGGGATTAGTTTAGTGGTAGAATGAGTCCTTCCCAAGGATTAGACGGGGTTTCGATTACCCCATCCCGCACAAAGTTAGTCAAACCAATTCCAAAAGTATAGGAATGAAAAGAAACCCCTATCTCGATCTTTCTCTTCGAGTGAAGTGGTATCTTTTTCGTCTGCAATAACGATAAGCCCTTCCCCTGCCTTTGCCAAACCAAAATTCTCCCGGAAAATCTGCTCCTTACCCTCATCAGTATTTAATTTATCAATATCAGTCGACAATTTTTCTTTTTTCTCCCGAAGCTCGACAACTTTTGCCTGAGCTAATTCTTTATTTTCACGGGTTGTGCGCATCTTTCCTAGAAAACTAAGCACACTCCAGGCAAATACCAGGAGTACAACGGCAAACAAAATCAATACTGGCCTTGATTCCATAATATTTCTCCATCTTTGCTTTTGCTGAAAGCTTCTCATATCGTTCTATATGTGTTATATTACTACACAATATGATTTTCAACAAAAAACATCAGAAAAACATCCAGCGAATCTGGGCTGTGCTTTCGATACTTATCATCTTAAGCATGATACTACTGTACTCTCCGTTTCTCGGGCAGTAAATTTTAATTTACTTAGATTCCGAGCGCATCATCTTTAGGAATACATCCTGAGGTATGTTTACTTTTCCCATCTCTTTCATCTTCTTCTTGCCTTTCTTTTGCTTTTCTCGAAGCTTCATTTTACGAGTAATATCTCCACCGTACATATGCTGCGTAACGTCTTTCTTCATGCCGGAAAGTGATCGCGAAGAAATAATACGGCCAAGAGCTTTACCTTGTATTTTAAGACTGAACATTTGCCTAGGAAGTAGCTCGGCAAGCTTTTCGACTGCCTGCTCTGCTTCCTCTTCTGCACGTTTCCGAGACACTACCCGAGAAAATGCAGGCACTACTTCATCTGCGACTATAAGGTCAAGACGAGTTACGTTCGCCTCTCTCATTTCTCCGACTTCATAAGACACAGAACCGTAACCTGAAGTAGTACTTTTAAGTTCATCGAAGAAATTACGCATAAGTTCACGAAGCGGCATAGTAACGGACACAATTGCACGGCTTCGCACTGTACCACCAAGCGCATCTCCGAAGTTTTCTGTTGCATGTACTTCACCCTCATGATCAAAGAGGAGCTGCATGATGTTTCCGATGTAGTCGACTGGAGTAATGATCTTTACATTAACCCATGGCTCCAGAGTTCTTTCTATTATTCCATCATCAGGGAAAAAATACGGGGAATAAATCTTTTCGTGCTTGCCGTTCTTATGCACTACTTCGTAAGTGATCGAAGGTGTGGTCACTACGAGCTTCAAATTAAATTCTCGTTTCAAACGCTCTGTGATGATCTCGAGGTGTAGCATTCCCAAGAATCCCGAACGAAAACCCTTGCCGAGAGATCCTGAAGCTTCTTCTTCGTATGAAAAGGCAGAGTCAGAAAGCTTGAGCTTGCCGAGCGCAAGCTTGAGTTCTGCGAAATCTTCAGCATCTTCGGGGAAAATTGATGCCCAGACCACAGGTCGGGGCTGCATATAACCCGGGAATGCAGGCAAAGGATTCTTAAACATCGTGATAGTATCACCAACGGAAGCAATACCGGGTTTTTTGATACCGGTCACAATGTAACCGATACTCCCAACCTCGAGAGACTCCCTCGGAGTTTCCTCTGGAGAAAACGTACCCACTTCGAGTGCAGTAAACTTTTCTCCCGATACTGCGAACAGCAGTGTGTCACCCTTTCGTACCTTGCCATCAAGTAATCTTACGAAGATTATCACACCGCGATGATTTGAATATTTAAAATCAAATACCAAGGCCCGCAATACGTTATCATTGATTACTTCGGTTTCTTTCGGTTCAGGAACACGTTTAACAACTTCTTGAAGCAAATTTTCTACTCCCTCACCTGTACGACCAGATACTAAAAGTATCTCCTCTGGATCGCAACCTAGAAGCTCAACAACTTCTTCCCTAACTTCATCTACCCTGGAAAGTGGTGAATCTATCTTTGAGAGTACTGGGATGATTTTTAGCCCGCCTTCACGAGCCATAGCAAGAGTGGTGAGAGTCTGAGCCTGCACCCCCTGAGTCGAATCTACAAGCAAAATTGAGCCTTCTACGGCCTTTAGCGCGCGGGATACCTCATAGGAGAAGTCTATATGGCCGGGGGTGTCTATAAGGTTTAAAATGAATTTTTCATTGGTACCCGGAAGTGTGTATTCCATACGAACGGGTTGCATCTTTATTGTAATTCCGCGCTCACGTTCGAGGTCCATAGAGTCTAGGACCTGATCCCGCATTTTGCGTGATTCGATCGTATGCGTGATCTCAAGCATACGATCAGCCAAGGTACTTTTACCATGATCTATGTGGGCAATTATTGAAAAATTTCTAGTATGTTTTAGATCCATATAATTTTATCTTATTCGAGAAACCCTCCGGTCTGATGATTCCACAACTCCGCATAAAGGCCGCTCCTTTCCAGTAGTTCCTTGTGAGTTCCCTCTTCAACAATCTTTCCATCATGTAGAACAATGATACGATCCATCTTTTGGATTGTCGAGAGCCTATGTGCGATCACGATCGTGGTTTTACCTTTCATGAGTTCGTTAAACGCGTCCTGAATATATGACTCGCTGATGCTGTCGAGCGAGCTCGTCGCTTCGTCAAGCAATAGTATCGGTGAATCCTTCAGCATAGCACGAGCGATCGCAATACGCTGACGCTCCCCACCAGAGAGCTTTACCCCGCGCTCGCCAACAAGAGTATCATAACCTTGAGGGAGCTCCGAGATAAATTCATGCGCATGCGCCTTTTTCGCAACTTCAATAATTTCTTCCTCATTCGCATCAGGCTTTGCATAACCTATATTTTCTCGAATATTACGATGAAATAAAATAGGTTCCTGTGGAACGTATGAAATACTTTGCCTAAGATCATCCTGACGTATATCTGCGATGTTTTGACCATCAATTAGTATCGCCCCCTTGGTCACATCAGCAAAACGAAGGAGCATTTTTACGATCGTGGACTTACCGGAACCGGAATGTCCCACCAAGCCTACTTTTTCACCTTCCTTAATCTCGAGAGAAAAATTATCAAATACTTTATGCTTAGAAACATACTCAAAATCAACCGCATCGAATCTAATAGCACCCTTTGATATCAAACTCTGTTCTGGATTTTCGCTATCGATAATATCAGATTTTTCATCAAAAATATCCACCATTTCTTGTGCTTCAGCGAAAGACTTGAACATGCGCACCATGGACTTGCCGAGATCCCACAGATGGTCCATGGCAGCAAACATATATACCTGCACGAGTATAATCGTACCTGCAGTAATAGAACCTTGAAGCCAAAGCCTGATCATCACATACAATACAACGATCTGCAAAATACCCATGAGGAAACCCTGAACAGTATTTTGAAAATTGCCGAAATACCATGATCGACGTCGCTTACTGTATTCATCATGAGTTACGAATTTAAAAGAATCGTGCTCGGAAATACGACTCGAGAACATTTTTATATTGAGAATATTCGTAATCGCATCAGCAAAACGACCAGTAACCTTGGAATCCGCAGCTGCCTCAACAAGATCGTATTCAACTTTCTTTCTTATAAATAATCCAGTTATTATTATATATATAATTGCCCAGCCCAAAAGAATAAAAGCTATCAGTGGTGCATTTAAGAAAAGCACTACAAGTACGCCGGTCAAATGTACGAAAGTAAACCAAAACTGAAAACTTATCGTATCTGAAATACGCTCAAAGGACGCTGCAAAACGTTTTGACTTTGAAACAAGACTTCCTGCAAAATTATTAGAAAAAAATCTATACGAATGATTCATCAAACGCCTAAATGTACTATTGTGAATCTCACGAATTGCATTTGACTGAAAGTATGCAATAGAATAATCTCCTGCCCTATAAAATAGGTTGTATAAAAATACCGAGATTGCAATGAAGGTTAAATACTCGAAAAGCTCTGCTGAAATAGCCGGGTTAGGGGTTGCACCTGAAACGAGATCAATAATTTTCTTATACAGATACGGATTTAAAATACTCGAAAGTATGATCCCAAACCCGTATGAAATATAAATCAAAGAAAAGGACCAGGGGTACTTCCTGATCTCTTGAAAATAATAATAAAAAATACGTGAAAAACGCATTAGAATATTATAACACAAAAAAGCTTAATTTTAAAGCTCTTCCTGCGGAGGGACTATTGTTTTGGCGCGCCAAAACTTGGTTTTTAGAGCCTTTATGGCATCCTGTAATTCTTCGCTGCCAAGGAGATAGAGTATAAAAATAGCACTTATGATACCCAAAATTCCAGAAATAAATCCTTGCAAGAAAACTCCCCAAAACGTAGTCGTACCCAATATGGGTGATAATATGTTTAGACTTAGATACCCCACAAGACCTAGGAAAAAAGACGCACCGAGACTTTGAAAAAAAGTTTTAGTTATAAAAGACTCCCCTTTCATAAAGTCGCGACGCACAAAATACCAGTGAAGTATTGCATTCAAAATAGTTCCGACCGAATAAGCAAGCGGAAGCATAAGCACAGCAGTACCAGGGATGTCCTCTACTTTTAGTATGGATTCTATAAAGTGGCGGAAGAAGGGCACAGCTTCGAAAACATGCAAGAATACATAAGATAAAATGACAATCAATACAGAACATGCGAGGTTAACAGTAAGAGGACGCCTAGTGTTACCCGTCGCATAGTATGCTCGCGACAAAAGAGCGATCATTCCCTGAGCAACCACAGATAAAGAGAACAAGGCAAGTGACGCGGCAACTAATCGCGTATGCTCCCAAGAAAAAGACCCGGACCCGAGGATCACACGCACGATCTGTGCCCGAACAACGATAAATAAAAATATGACAGGAAGCGACCAGAAAACAATAGCTCGCGCCGTCGACTGCAAGGTCTTCTTAAACTCGTCTGACTTCCCTCCCGAAAATGCCCTAGCAAGAGTCGGAAATGCAGCGACTGAGTACGAAATACCGATGATCGTAAGTGGCACTGATTGAAGATTAAAAGAAAAATTAAATATAGAGATCGAACCACCTGGCAAAAATGAAGCAAAAGCTATTATGCATATGAGAGCTATGTTATTAAATGCGAGACCAAGAGTTCTAGGCAGCGAAGTTATAGCTGCTTGCTTCACATCTCCCCAATCCACATCTATAGACAACCGTGGAGTAAAACCGGAACTATGAGACGCTATTACTTGGACAGCACAATGCATGAGTGAGCCTATCGCCACCCCAAGAGCAAGACCATAAATCCCACAAATCGGGTATAAAAAAATTACGCCAATTATAATACCAATGTTATATACGATAGGACTCAATGAATAAATAAAGAATTTACGAAACAGCTGCGTCACCGTACCGAACAAATTCGAAAGACCCATAGAAATAGGCGACAAAAGCATAATCCTTGAAAGCAGTATAACTTTCTCCTGATATACATGAGGGAAACCGGGAGCTATAAAGGACACCAAGTAAGGCATAAGAAGAAAAGCCAAGCCGGCAACCACAATCATCAAAACAAAAAAAACACTAAAAATATCGTTAAGGTATTTTTGAGCTTTAAGAGTCACCTTGTCCCCGTCCATCTTGGCAACCAAAAAAGGGATGATAACTGTGATCGAAGCGAGCGAAGCTATGGAAATAAATATCAGATCGGGTACTCGAAATGCTGCATAGTATGCATCGAGCTCAAGCGACGGACCGATAAAATGCGCGATAGAACGATCTCGGAAAAGCGCCAATATCTGTGATAAAAAAGCAAACAGCCCTAAGAGAAAGGCTGCTTGATTTATATTCCCATATTCTCTGCTAAAAATTCTAATAATCTTTTCCATAAAAGAGAACGGGAACTATTAATATTTAATTTTCTGCTCCGTTTTCGTCTTCTGGTGTTGGACTAGGAGCCACTGGTGTACTTGATGATTTCAATGAATCAACGTATTTGATCAATTCTTCGTTAAGAGGTAAGAGTGCGAGTGCACGTTCGGCGTATGAACGCGCTTCAGTATTATTACCTTCGCTTTTTGCGATACGAGAAAGCACAATAAGTGCATCTACATAATCAGGCTTCATAGTAAGTGCTTTATTTGCATATTTTTTTGCCTCTTTATTTTTCTTTTCTAAAACGTATATACCAGAAATCGTAAGTGGAATCCTCGGACTTAGAGGGTTAAATACTGCGGCCTGCTCGTAAGCCTCGACTGCGCGCGTGTATGCATCCTTGGTTCCTATTGCACCAGCAGTCTGAAACACAGAGCCAAGCATCTCGTAGTTTAGGTGATTTGTGGGGTTATATTTTATTGCGGCTTGGGCACCGTTTATCGCTTGATCGAGTGTTGCTTGCAGCTCAGCTTTTTGAGCTTCGGTCAATTCTCCTTTAACTTGAGATACAAGATCATTCAAACGAACCAAGTATACTTGAGAGTAAGTTCGTAAGTAGAGATCATTTGAGTTGAGACGTAAGGCATTTCCGACACTGACCTGTGCATCTTCGATATTTTGAGCCCGCAATGTCCTAGCAAAGTAGGTAATCGAAGTAAAGCGCTGAATATACTTGAATCCAATAGCGACAGAAACTATCATGAGTATAATAAGGAAAAACATGAAGAAGAAACTCTTGCGATGATCGTCGAAGAATGACCAAGAAATACCTCCATTTTCCTTACTAGATGCAACTAATGCTATAAATACACCAGCAAACACAAAAGCTAAGAGAAATACAACCGCGCCTGTGAAGTAGAAAAATGATGCTACGAACAAGTACAGAGACAAGATGAAGAAAAGGACTGCCTCTGCGTTCACGTTATTCTTAATACTCGAGAAGAGAGACCTAAAACCGGCTACAATCAAAAGAACGAAAAACACTACCCATGAAAGTATGCCCAAGATACCCGTAGTGGCCATAAGTGTTGTCACAAGTCCTGAACCGGAATTAAATGCTACGTCCCAAAAGATCGTACCGTTGATGACAGCTGGCTTGTACAATGCCCATGCTTCGCCGAATCTATTGGGACCTATACCAAACACAGGGTCATTCTTAATAACTTGTTTTGTAACAGACATAGTAGCTCCCAAAGAGGGACTAACTTCATTATTAGAAATACCTAATTTGGTAGGGAGATAGGATCCGAACAACCCAACAGACATAAAGAAGAACAGAGATATCATTATAGTTGCAAAGGAAAAAACAGGGAAATGCGTTTTACGTTCCTCTTTTTCTTTCTTGAGATTTATAGATATTTTATAGATAAAAACAAAAAGAGAAAATACTCCGATTAGCTCCCAGATAAAGACGAAGTTAATCAGGGCAACCATTAAAAGCCCGAGTACTGTGAACACACTAAGTCCAATTTTCATCTCGCGAGTTACCGGGAAAAATTCATTTATAAACACAGAGGCGATTATAAAAAAACCAACAAATATACCGAACGCATTCCATGATCCAAGTATTGTACTGGTTTTACCGGATAGAACACCAAGGGATAGTATACCCGGCATAAAAGTATGTAATACCTGAAACACAAGAAGTAAAATCGACGAACCCATAATTCCAAACAACAGTAATCTTGCACTTTTTATATTGTCGAATACCAGTGCAGACAGGACCATTAGCAGTACTGCCGAAAATATAAACCAAAAACTACCTATATCGAGCATATTGCCAAAAAAGGCGACTCCTGATGCGCCAGAAAATATAGCGGAAAGTAGAGTAGAAACTACGATACTACCTCCACCTACAACCAAAGGCAGAGATTTTGGAAATGAAACTGTTCCATCAGAAAAACGAGAAACTATCCAACAAATAACGGCAATAATGAGCCCAGACACGAGGAAAAGGTTCTTGCTAGTCTCTACAGATATGGCAGTAAAAGGCAAAAAGAAGATTGGTAAGAGCACAATAAGAAGAAAGAGCGATAAAAACGAAATCCTATCAATTATGTTTGAGCGCATATTTTTATAAAGTTATTTCTAAAGCTGTCAATTGTATACCAAATTATATCACCGAGAGGATTATACTACAATGTTGAGAAGTCTATTTTTGACATAAATCACCTTTTTGAGAGCCTTTCCAGACATATGCCTTTGCACAGCTGGATCCTCGAGCGCCCGCTTCTGTATGTTTTCTTCGGTTTCATCGACGCTCACAATGAGTTCCCCTCTAACCTTACCGTTTACTTGAATTATGATCTTTGCTTTATCGTCTTTAATTAAGTTTTTATTCCAGATAGGCCAGACTGAGAGCACGATTGACTTCTTTTCACCGAGTATACTCCAGAGCTCTTCGGCCACATGCGGTGCAAATGGAGACAAAAGTTGCAAAAATATTTTAAAATCACTTTTTGAAACTATCTCAGATTTTTCCATTTCGCTCACAAGCATCATCATAGATGAAATTGCAGTATTAAAGCGCATTTCGTCTACATCTTCAGAGACTTTTTTGATTGTTTTATGTAGAGTTTTTGTAAGCACAGAAACTTGTGCGGGCGAACGGCTGACGCTGCGTAGCAGGAAGTCCTGAGAACGCACAAGTTTCTGTGCGAGCTTCCACACACGCTCGATAAATCTGCGTGGACCTACAAGTCCATCACTATTCCAAGACACTGCCTGATCAAACGGACCCATAAACATTTCATACATACGCAAAGTGTCAGCACCGTACGTTTTTATGACATCCATCGGGTCTATGCCATTTCCTCTTGATTTTGAGAATTTACTGCCATCGTCCGCAAGAATCATCCCATGTGAAGTACGCTTTGCATACGGCTCGCTCGT
>CAYGIL010000019.1:0-8642 GCA_964349965.1 uncultured Candidatus Saccharibacteria bacterium
ATTGTATTCTATGCCTTTAATAACCAGAGATCAAGGACTTGAAAATTACTTCAAAAAGGCTTTTATTACCGACACTGGTAACGGGAATTCGACTGCCCCAAGCGCACCAGGACCGATCTCATATTTATCAAAATATAAAATTAAATTTTTATCATCTAATGACCAATCATCAAATGATTGGAAGGTTAGGTCGGCGACTGCGTCCTCAAAAACTGTCATAGAATCTGCACCTCCTGGTCGCCACTTTAGTAAGGAGTCTTTGACCAGACGAGTAAAATCAGCTTTTCGTTCTTCGCGAATCAAGGAAGACAATGTAAGGATTTTTCCGTCAGGAACCGAAGCAGTGAATA
Source organism: uncultured Candidatus Saccharibacteria bacterium (assembly GCA_964349965.1). GTDB lineage: Bacteria > Patescibacteriota > Minisyncoccia > Phycocordibacterales > UBA9973 > UBA9973. Next base: position 351 of record CAYGIL010000019.1, read on the forward strand.
CTTTATAAAAATTGTTACCATTTGCTCCACCCGTGTACACGTAACTACTCAAGACTATAGACTGTGTTTCGGAATTCTGTACATGTCGAGCTTTGATATCGAGTGTGTAGTTAGCAGTTGGACTATCGGCGCCAAACTGTTCACGCATTGCCGGCACATCTTCATTGGCCGATATCCGAAAATCACTAAGAGTAGAATCAACGTAAGCACGTGCACGATCAACAAATTCACCTTTGCCATTTATAACAGGGATACTGCCTGTAAAATTTTCTTCATTTAATTCTTTGGAACTGACAGAAATTTGAGTATCAGTATCGTCAGGGGTTTCATCTGGTGTTGTAGTTATATTAGTAATGTCATCTTTTCTACTAAAAAGATTGGTAGCGAGATAAACGATCAAAACAGCTACAAGTACCGCAAATAATACTTTTGAATACCATGGTAGATTTTGCCATCGTTCCTTCATCTATATAGTATATCATCAAAATAAAGATTCTTTCCTTGACCGAAACGCGAAAATTTGATATAATACAGAGAACGAATGAATAATAACTCAAATAATCTAAACACGGAACCATATCGTGGGACTAGAGACTTCTACCCTTCCGATATGAGCCTACAAAACTACATATTTTCAACAATGAGAAAAGTAGCCGAGCAATACGGCTACGTAGAATACGGCGCGTCTATCTTAGAAGAAACAGCGATCTATCGTGCAAAAACAGGATCCGAAATAATAAACGAACAAACTTATACTTTTACTGACAGAGGTGGCCGAGATGTGACCATCAGACCAGAAATGACTCCTACTGTCGCACGAATGGTCGCACGAAAAAGGAAAGAACTTGCATTTCCTTTGCGTTGGTACTCAATCCCAAATCTCTTTCGCTACGAAAGACCTCAGCGCGGGCGACTACGTGAACACTGGCAGCTCAATGTTGATCTGTTTGGTATAGACAATACGGAGGCTGACGCTGAAATTATAAAAGTTTCATATTCTATAATGAAAGCATTTGGAGCACAAGATGAAAATTTCGTAATCCGATTGAACAGCAGAAAATTAATAAATTATGTGATTTATGATTATTTCGGTTTAGATAAAGAAACTGGATATCAGTTGACCAAACTAATCGATCGAAAAGAAAAAATTGAAGGCAAAGAATTTACCTTACAAGCAGAAAAATTGCTCGGCGAAAAAACAAACGAATTGATGGAATTCCTAAAATGCAAAAATATCTGCGAAATTTCTGATGAGTTTAAAGATAATGTTGGAGTCAAAGACTTGCAAGTAGTTGAGAAACTTTTAATTGAAACAGGAATTACAAACCACGTATTTGATCCTTCATTGATAAGGGGCTTTGATTACTATACTGGTCTAGTGTTCGAAGTATTTGATACAAACCCCGTCAACAGTCGATCGCTGTTTGGTGGCGGTCGGTATGACGACCTTGTTGCGATCTTTGGAGCAGAAAAAGTTTCAGGTGTTGGATTCGGCATGGGAGACGTAACCATCGCAAACTATATGGAAACATATAACCTATTACCCCAATATCGATCCTCTACCGCGCTATACATATGCCCTCTCGAAGAAGAGTATGTACATTTTGCAAATGAACTAGCGGATGATCTACGCGCACAAGGAGTAAATGTTGCCGTAGATTACACCGGGCGAAAGATCCCAGCACAAATCAAAACAGCTGAAAAACAAGGCGTGCCTTTTATACTATGCATAGGTGAAGAAGAAGTAAAGACAAAAACATTCAAACTCAAGAACTTATCAAAGCGAAGCGAGCAATCGCTTCATCAAGACGAATTAGCGAAAATACTCTTAGAAAATAAGTACTAAATAAACCTGTCAGCAAAGACACGGCTCTTATCTACGCCGAGATCACGTACGATTGTCATCATATCATCAGTAAAATCGCCAGAACCGCATATATAGCAAAGGGTGTCCGGATCATCTGCCAGGTCTCCGATCTTCTCTTTGAGAAATGCTCGATCAATTCTAGGGTCCTCGTTTGTAAATCTAGTAACGAGTAAATTACGTAACGCTCTGTAATGCAACACACGTGAAGCATCCTTGGCGCTCATGATAAAAACAACCTTGCCGTATGGATTTGATTTTTTATACGAATAATACATCGACAACAGCGGCGTGATACCAGAACCCGCACCTATGAGCAAGAGAGGCCCAGAGTGTTCTGCGGGCAACACAAAAGCTTGACCGAGAGGCCCGCGAATCTCCACCTCGTCACCTTCTTTCAAATTCCAAAGTTGCGGGGAAAGTTGCCCGCCCTCAATAAGCTCGACCCCAAACTCGATTCCGTCTTTTTCACCTACTGGGGATACGATCGAGTATTTTCTGATGATATTTTTATCTGGCAAACACAGTTCATAATGCTGACCAGCCTGATGCATGGACACGACTTCCGGACGGACAAAGATAGACTTCATATTAAATGCCCCCTCATCTACCTGCACTACTTTTGCTCTCTGCCACGAATACATTATTTTCTTATAAAGCGAAGTGTGGTACCACGATCGAGGTATATGAGTTCTAGGTTTTCAGGAGTTAGTTTTGCGAGCTTGAAATATAAATTGTCAGTCCTTGTTTTTAATTTGATATAAACCGCATCCTTCTCTGGGGTACCCTTGAAATCTTTGTCTACGTTGAGACTTGTGAACACGATCCAGGTATCAGTGGTAGTCAGAGCCGCGTCTCCTTCATACGTATCTACCGCAGTTCCACCTGCCTTAAATTCACGTACGAAGTTTGCATCGTCTATGCTCTGCCACTTGCCAACGATACCTTCCGTCACAGCAGATGTTGGGTCAACAACAGTACCCCCTTCGTCACCATCATCACCGAACTCGGTGGATACCTCTTCCGGCAAAGAGGAATCCCCATCTGAAAGTGGTTGTATCAGTGGTTGCGTCTCTGATAATACCAAATACTTGTCCCTATATTTATTCCATATAATCAATCCTACAATAACAGCCGCCAAGATAATAATCGAAGCTAAGACCGAAAATCCCTGTGTGTATTTTTTCATAGTGGGAACAGTATATCATATCCGTAAAAAAGAAAAACCCTACGGTTAGGCAGGGTTTTTCGAACACATAAATTCTCTTATTGGACTGGTCCGTTCATACCACTAAAACTACTTGTGGAGCTTGAGGGAGTAAAACGAATAAGAAGTGATGGAACACCAGCAAGCGCAGAAATGACCTCAGAATTTATTTCACCGTACTCGGGCTCCCCGTCATACTGCCAGCCTCCTTCAGAATTTGCAGTATTCATAAAGAATGCAACTGCGGCATTAACTGCTTGGCGTTCAGTAGTTGAAAGCGCATCGAGACCTATGAGTGCATAGGCTGTCGCCTGGAAATCTCCACCCCAAGATCCATCAGTGTCCTGACTTCCAAGTACAAAGCTTTTTAATGTTGCTGTATTAGCACCTTGCCCTGGTAACTTTCCGTACGCCCAGTGCATCGTGTTGTGAGAAAGCACAGTGTAATCAAATCCACCGAGGAGTACACCCTCCCACGCCCCCCGCTCGGCAAAAAGTCTGTTCGCCATGTCTTGTGCATACGTGTTATACCCTGTAAGTTGTGCTGCACGAATATGCCAAGACACATCCCATCCTGCTAGGGATCTACGAGCGTTAATGTACCGATCGGTGTTTGCTGCACCAGTTGGAAAATCATTAATCACACGAGCATACAAGTTGGTAGCATATGTACACCATGAAGTGTCTCCAGATGAACGACAAAGATGAACAAAAAATGCTACGTCTTGAGCGAATGGACGAGATGGCGCATTGTTATCATAGCGATTCTTTAGCACGTCTGCTGTACCAATTGCCGCCGTAAGATAATCTGGATTACTTGTTCGATCATACGCACCAAGCATTCCCTCGGCAGTGATACCTTGTATATTTGAGAACGTTTGACCACTTCCTATTTCCCATTCCCAAACATTAGAATTATTCTGACCAGTCGTACCGTTCAAATACACGCCCTGTCGGCCTAGATGAGTGTCAGCACTTTTGATAATGAATTTACTCAAAGACAGTGTTGACGGTTGCGGCACAAACCCAGCCGAGGCCAGTGGTACTTCAACCAAGAACGCAAAAACAAAAAACAAACCTAAATATTTATTCATAAGTTTATAAATTTATTTAATAAGATCGATCTCCTGTATTATACCCCTTATATTGCTGTTTTACAAAAACGTAGCTAAACTGTCTGTATGCACACAATCTCTAAACTATTAGAAACATTCTGGAGCCGGAAATTATTTTCAATAATCCTCATAGCCTTTCTCGGATTTATACTTTATGGCAACACCCTTAACAACGAGCTCTTTTGGGACGACGACCAATTTATACTTGAAAACGCATACATTAAAGACGTTAATCATTTCTCGAAATTCTTTTCCGAAAACCTCATTGCAGGCGCAGGACGAAGTAGCGACTATTGGCGACCAGCACTCCTCACTGTCTTTAGCATCGAATGGCACCTATGGGGTCCGAGTCCGTTTGGTTTTCATCTCACCAACATGCTATTCCACATCACTGATGCGATACTGCTCTTCTTGATCCTCGGGCATCTGTTTAAAAAACGCCACCTAGCACTTTTTACCTCACTCGTATTCCTCGCACATCCGCTACAAACCGAAGCAGTGTCGTATGCAAACAGCCTAGGAGATTCTCTTTCAGTCTTTTTTATATTTAGTAGCATACTTTCATTTACAGTATTCCGACAAAGTGGGAAAAAGGTAAGTGAAAGTTTTGCCTACTACCTCTCGCTCGGAAGCTTTATCCTCGCCCTCATGTCCAAAGAAACTGCAATTATAACCCCCGCCCTTATCACTCTCACTGATATGTTTATGACGAGCCCCGCAGAATGGAAAAAGAGAATTCGAGAGATGGCACTTGCGAGCGCACCGTTTTATCTACTCGGATTCGGGTACGTACTCTTGCGCGCGACCGTACTCAACTTCGTAAATACTTTTAACCTTTACAACGAAACCAATGCATTTACAGGAAGCATCTGGACGAGAATACTCACTTTTTTCTCTATCCTCACTATATATGTGAGCCTCATATTCTGGCCCTACAACCTGCACATGGAGCGAAGTATCGCTGTAGCCACATCGGTCTTTGATATCCAAGTACTTTTTGGAATATGTATCGTTATCGCCTGCGTTTTACTTGTGTATAAAACATATAAAAAATATCCTCTAATTTCTTTTGGAGTTCTCTGGTTCTTTATCGCACTCGCACCTACGTCGAATATCCTTGTACCTATTAACGGACTACTCTATGAGCACTGGCTCTACGTGCCGCTCATCGGTATCGCGATCTTCATCTACGCTATAGCGGAGATAATTACAGATAGATTCCCGCAAACCAAAGTAATGATTTTAACTGTCACTATAATTATTTTTATATCCTTGGGTGTAAGGACGATCATACGTAACAACGACTGGGAAAGCTCGATAACTTTTTATCAAAAGGTCCTTAAATACGCACCGACGAGCTACCGCATCAGGAACAACCTCGGCATGGAGCTCTCAGAGCGTGGACGTTACGAGGAAGCCGAAGAATCCTACGCACAGGCGATCGCACTCGATGCAACAAATCCTATCGCCTACCACAACCTCGCAAACGCGTATAAGGACACGAACCAAGCAACTCTCGCAATAGAGAATTATAAACAAGCGCTTGAACTCGATCCAAACTTTTACTACTCGTACGGTGCCCTCATCAATCTATACTTCGCGCAGAAAAACTACTCACAAGCAGAAAAGGTTCTGCGTATGTACATCGCACATGACCCAGAAAATAGAGAGCTCAGAGAAGTGCTCGAGGCGCTTATAGCCGAAGAGAAAAAAGGAGAAAAGCTACGCTAATTTTTTGAGCTCAGATTCGTACTTTTTCATCACCTGCATGGCAGCGTCCATTTGACTCATGCCGCCCTTCGTTTTTTCTTCTATTTCTTTTGCGATCAATTTAAAAAGTTCGGGATTCTTCTCGATCATTTTTACGAACATCTCGATCTGCGCCTCGGGCACACCCTGCGTTCGCAGCATTTTTCGGAGTAGAAAATTTTGAAACATATTTATGCGCCAATTGTTTTGAAATTTATAGTATCCGGAATAATAAACTTTGCTTCGTCTGGCCTCCATGCAGCACAATTGTAACCACCGACTTGATCTACGTCCCAGTAATAAGTACCAGATGCACTTGATTTTGTGCTAGATGTAATATCAGTTGTTGTGTCTGCACTAAAACCTGTCTTTGGCGTCGCCGAATTCCAGGTATAACTCACACCGTCACGCATGATAAACCTAGTATCAGCGCTCACACCTTTTATCTTTGTTTTGAATTCCCCACTCGCCTTGCCATTACTAATATAGATCGTACTTTTTGTTGCTGTACCGAGAACATCCTGGTCCACTTCGCATTTGTATGACCCGCCCTGTCTTAAGACGTTTGCGAAATTCATTACCGTAGGTTCTCCTTGTGCTGTTTCCGTGCCTGTAGTACCCATAGCTGCAATGTCCGCGATCGAAGTCGATACATTTGCAGTATTCGAGCCTCCCGATACACCTTGTAATACAAAGTATCCTCCGACGAAAACTCCTATAGCAAGCAATACACCGATAATTGGTTTTGTCATCATGTTATTTTTATACTAAATTCCTAATATAGATATTATAACACAAATCAACGTACGCGAAAATTACACTTGGGTGTCCAACACCTAAGTGACATTAAAAGGTTAATTGAAAAGCTTTATTTCCAAATCTTTATAACACACATAGGTAGCGGGCATACATACAGAACCTTTTTTAGTTTCTTGAGCATATTATTAATTAGTTCTGTACTGGTTTATAAATCTCAATTTGATTTAAGTCGGGATCAGTAAGGAAAAAATATACTCCCCCACTCGCACCCGTATTTACTGGCCCGCACTGTAATCCTTTTTCAATAAAAGAACCCTGTAAAGCTTCAGGGTCGTCATGAGTAAAAGCAATATGCTTTATACCCGTAATCGGTAAATCTTCCCGTATCCCAATCTGGATATTATCAAATGCCCAAAGTTCGATTATACAATTTTATCCTTGCAAATGGACTCCTGTAGCACCCTTATCATCTCGACGAAATCTTTTTACTTCTTGGAATCCAAAAATGCTCTCGTAAAATGCGATTGATGCTTTGAGATCTGAAACTGTAAGAGCGAGGTGATGTAAGTTCATGATTTATTTATTCGCACTTTTCAAACGTAAAATGTCTAAAACTACTTACCGGAATATTATACTTATTTTCGATTACCCAGCGAGCGTTATGAAAATCAGCATCCTTCCAGTCGAATCCGGCCATCTCAGCAACCTCCTTCAGTTCCTCCTCGGATTCACCTTCGAACTCAACATACGTCGGAATCATCGGCCAGGTATCTATATCTATAGTCACATCTTTAATTTTAAACGTATGGCGAGTTTTTTGATTATGACGGAAAAATGGCAACCCGATCTTTTCAAATAAAAGTTTCGCCTTTTCAAAATCATCAACATGTAATTCTAATTCGTATGTTCCGTCAACGGTATGCGTTTTGTGTTCTTTATAGGTAAGCGTAATACCTTTCTCACCACTCTTACGAATACGGAGGAACCGTTCCTCATCCCGCCATTTAAGTTCTGGATCGTAAATAATCGCCTCATCGAGAAATGCTTCACCTTCATCTTTTGCCCCAATTTCCCTCAGTTTTTTAATAAGTGCGTCCTTGTCTATCTCCAAAAATCTGCACTCTATCTCTTTAGTGTTCATAAGACGTATTCTAATAAAATAAAATCTGTAATACTAATATTTGTGCCAATGAATCTTATTACGCTTCAAGATCAATTGATAACAAGAAAAATCTTCCTTTGTCTGTAAAATTAATCCGATTGCCGGCTAGGTCTCTTGTAATTAATCCATAGATATCTAATTTTGATAAATACTTTGGTTCAATAAACTGATCTCCATAATTTGCTCTATCTGTTCCAAAGTATCCATTATATCCATATATAATCTCATTCGCTTTTTTAAGCGCGATGGTGTTTTCTATTTTTTTCTTAAATTTATCAAATTCTTGAGCCCATTTCCCCTGAACTAAAGACAATTTATCACTTATATTTTTTTCAATCTCAATCTTTTTTTCGGACGTTTTTTCAATATCTTGTAGAGTTATGATTTGTTTTTTCGTTTCTTCGCTTTTTTCTTTCAAATATTGACTCTTTTGTAA
>CAYGIL010000020.1:0-8635 GCA_964349965.1 uncultured Candidatus Saccharibacteria bacterium
TAAAATTCAAAAAGGAGCAAACGGTGGCGTTGAAGTAAAGATCGGGGATAAGTGGATGCGCCCGGAGGAGATCTCTGCGATGATTCTCTCAAAGCTCAAGGCTGATGCAGAAGCAAAGCTAGGAGAAAAGGTAACCGAAGCTGTGATCACTGTGCCTGCATACTTTAACGACGCACAAAGAAAAGCGACAAAGGATGCGGGAGCTATCGCGGGCCTCGACGTCAAGCGTATCATCAACGAGCCGACTGCGGCAGCGCTTGCATACGGATTCAACAAAAAGAAAAATGAAAAGATCGTCGTGTACGACTTTGGAGGTGGAACCTTCGACGTCTCAGTGCTCGAAATCGGTGACGACGTAATCGAGGTAAAGTCTACTGACGGTGACAGTCACCTCGGAGGGCGCGATATCGATCACAAGATCATAGGCTGGATCGCGGAAGAATTCAAGAAGACTTCCGGCGTAGACGTACGCGGTGACAAGCTTGCTCTTCAGCGTCTCGACGAAGCAGCCGAAAAGGCAAAGATCGAGCTTTCAACTGCGATCGAAACTGAAATAAATATTCCGTTTATCACTTCTACCGCAGAAGGTCCGCAGCACCTCCTCCTCAAGATGACTCGTGCGCAGCTCGAATCAATCGCGGATGAATTTATCACTCGTTCGATCGAGATCGCAAAACGTGCGATGAGTGCTTCGGGATTCAAAATGGAGGACGTGAATGAAGTTATCATGGTCGGCGGTCAGACACGAATGCCAAAGATCGTCGAAGAAGTAGGAAAAGTTTTCGGCAAGACTCCGAACCTTTCTATCAATCCTGATGAAGTGGTTGCCCTCGGTGCGGCGGTACAGGCAGGAGTTTTGCAGGGTGACGTGCGTGACGTGCTCCTCCTCGACGTGATCCCGCTCTCGCTCGGTATCGAGACTTTGGGAGGCGTCGCGACAAAGCTCATCGAGCGAAATACAACGATTCCGTCCAACAAGTCTCAAACTTTCTCAACTGCTGCAGACAATCAAACTTCAGTAGAAATTCACATAGTCCAAGGTGAACGTCCGATGGCGAGTGACAACAAGTCTCTCGGGCGATTTATCCTCGACGGTATCCCTCCTGCACCTCGCGGTATGCCTCAGGTTGAGGTAGCATTCGACGTCGATGCGAACGGAATCCTAAATGTGACTGCAAAGGATAAAGCTTCAGGCAAAACTCAGTCGATTAAGATAGAAGCAAGTTCCGGTCTCAAAGAAGAAGATATTAAGAAAATGCAGGCGGATGCCGAGCTTCACGCAGAAGAAGATAAAAAGAAAAAGGAAACTGTCGAAGTCAAAAATACTGCAGAGATGATCATGTATACTGCGGAGAAAGCATTAAAGGACAATGATGCCAAGCTTCCTCAAGAACTAAAAGACAGTGTGAATGCAAAAATTACTGCACTCAAATCTGTAAAAGAGGGAACTGACGGCGAAGCGATAAAGAAAGCGACAGAAGAACTCTCTACTGAAATGTCCAAGATCGGTGAGGCAATGCAGAAAGCAGGTACTGCTCCCGAAGCTGGCACAAACCCAACGCCCGAAGAACAGCCTGCGGAAGTCAAAGACGCAGAATTCAAAGACAAAAACGAAGGCGAAGAGCCAAAAGCCTAACTACAAAAGCCCCTTGCGGGGCTTTTGTAGGGTTTAAATAGAAACGTTGCATTTTGCCTCTCAATATGTTTTTATGTGTTTGGAATTACAAGGAAACTCCTCCTTGTACTGTTCCATGCTCCCAAGGAGGGGGCCAAAAATGTTAGAAAGTTATATCAAAAAGAATCAGCCAAGAGAACCTTGGCCGATATGGCTTGTCTTCACTTTGGCAGCAGTACTCGGTATTGCTGCCGCGCTCGGGGTGGCAATTACTAGTCACCCCGAATGGTTTGGAGATGTCTTGTTGCCATGATGCACCAAGACAAAACAATAGCCCTAAACACGTGAGTGTCTGGGCTATTAATATTTTGCCTGTTTTTATGCTATAATTGCAGGGAAATATTTATGGAGCCTTCACAAATACCTATAAATAAAGAGCTCACGTATCTCGGTGTCACTACTTACCGTGACAAGAACACACTTTTTGGCATCAAGAGGAAGGACAGGCGGCAGCATGTCTATATTCTCGGTAAATCCGGTACCGGTAAATCCGTGCTGATGTTCAACATGATCATTCAGAATATTCAGAATGGTGATGGAGTGTGCATGGTGGATCCGCACGGAGAAAACGTCGAGGCAGTACTCTCTGCAATCCCGGAGCACCGCTTGAAAGACGTCATATACTTTAACCCTGCAGATGCTGACTATCACATTGGTTTCAACGTCTTGCAGCTCGATGACCCTCAGTACAAGCATCTCGTAGCTTCGGGGCTCATGGGGATCTTTACCAAGATCTGGGCCAATGCTTGGAGTGCTCGTATGGAATACATCTTGAACAACTGTATCCTCGCGCTCCTCGATACCCCCGGCTCTACAATGCTCGGAATTCCGAGGCTCCTTGTCGACAAGGATTATCGCCAGAAAATAATAAACAATTTAAAGGACCCCGTTATCAAGGCTTTTTGGGTGCATGAGTACGAGGCATGGCAGGACAAGTTTCGAAACGAAGCTATCGCGCCAATTCAAAACAAAGTCGGACAGTTCCTTTCAACTTCGATAATCAGAAACGTCGTCGGTCAGTCGAGGAGCACGATTGATATTTTCAATATGATGAACGAGGGGAAGATCTTTCTCGTGAACGTTTCAAAGGGACGTATAGGTGAGGACAACTCCGCTTTATTAGGAGGTATGATAATTACTAAGATTCAGCTTGCTGCTATGGAGCGCGTCCGTATTCCGGAGGATCAACGTCGTGACTTTTACCTGTACGTTGACGAGTTCCAAAATTTCGTTACGGATGCTTTTGCGGGGATACTTTCTGAAGCGCGAAAGTACCGACTGAACCTCACTGTCGCGCACCAATACACAGCACAGCTTATCTCTGATAAAAGCTCCGCAGTCCGGGATGCGGTATTCGGTAACGTCGGAACGATGATTATTTTTCGCGTGGGTTCTGATGACGCAGAATTCCTTGAGAAAGAATTTGAACCCGAATTTACTCCCCAGGATATCGTAAACCTTCCGAACTATAAAATTTACTTAAAGCTCATGATCGACGGGGTGACTTCGCGACCGTTCTCCGCAAAAACTCTTCCACAAATGGTAAAGGGAGGCAACCTCGAAATCGAGAAGCAGGTGATCGAGATGTCTCGCAAGCTGTATTGTCGGCCGAAAGCTATGGTAGAGGAAGAGATAAACAATTGGAGTGGGATGTCACTCGGTGATACAGAGATTCCTACAAGTTTTTCTTCAGCGGGATCTCTTGATCGTTATGATATAATTTGCTCACTTTGCGGCAAACCGAAAACAGTGCCGTTTAAGCCGGTTCCAGGGCGTCCAGTGTACTGTAAGGAATGCATGGCTCGCATCAAGTCCGGCGAGGTGAAAGTAGAGAAGGGTGCAGGTGACAAGGTCAAATACGATGAAGCAAGTTATTATAAACCCCTTGCTGATCTCGGCATAGAATTTACTGTCAAAAAATCAGATGAAAAAATCACAGAGAGGGAAGAACACAGGCATCCTGAACGTGGAGAGGAAAAACCTGTACCAAAGCGGCAGGAAGACAACCCTCTTAAAGCACTACTCAATAAAATCAAACCAGCGCCCGTAGTTAAAGAGGAAAAAATCGAAAAAATAGAAGAGGAATCTTCGCGACAAATGTCAACCGACACGCTAAAAGAAAAAATAAAGAAGATCGTACCTCTCAAAGACCGTTCTGCAAGCGCGGAAAACATGAATGAGCTCAAAGAGCTGATAATAGAAAAAACTTCACCTGAATCAACTTCACGTCCAGAGCCGGATCCTGTGCCTGTCCCACCACTTACTCCAGGTAACATCAAAGAAGTTCCTGAAGACGTGCTTCGAAAGATTTTGGAATAATTTACTACTATGAAAACCGAAACGAGGAATTGCAAGACTTGTAAGACTGATTTTACTCTCGATTCTGATGAGTTAGATTTTTACGAAAAGATGAAAGTACCGGTGCCGGGTATCTGCCCGGATTGCCGGTTTAAAATGCGAGCGATGTTTCGTAATGAGACTAATCTGTATTCCGGACGGACATGCGCGCTTTGCAACAAAAGCGTTCTCTCAATGTATAATCCGAAGTCTCCGTATACTATTTATTGCTACGATTGTTTTTATTCCGAAAAATGGGATTCAAAAGATTATTTTGTCGAGTATGACGAAACGAAACCTTTTATTCCTCAATTCAAAGAATTACTTGAAAAAGTACCTAAAATTGCAACATATTTGTCTCTCAGTTTAGGTCAAAACGTAAATAGTAATTATGTAAACATGGCGAGCGGTTGCAAGAATTGCTATCTGATTTTCAACAGTGGTCCTGCTGAGGATGTATTTTATTCGCGTGGAGTCAAACACGTCAAAGATTCTTCTGATATATATTTTGGTACCAAATCAGATCGGTGTTACGAATCAGTCAATATTCAAGAATCCTCTGGTATTCTCTGGGGGCATAATGTAACTGGCTCTGTCGATTCGAGTTTCGTAGTGAATTGTCGAGGTGTTATAGATTGTTTTGGTTGTGTGAATTTGAATAATAAGTCACATTGTTTTTTAAATAAACAGATGTCTCCCGAAGAATACAAAATAAAAATAAAGGAGATATTAGGGAGCTACAAAAAGATAGAAGAGTTTAAAAAAGAGTTTGAAGAATTCAGAAAAAGCTTTCCAGTAAGAGAGAATAATAACCTGAAAACAGTTGACTCAACGGGGGATTATTTGTTTGAATGTAAAAATGTAAAGGACTCTTTTGAAGTTACGAAGGGTGAAGATTGTAGGTATTTATTCGCATCGAAAGATATACGAGATTCAATAGGTACTATAGGCCACGGTACAGGAAGCGAGCGCCTGCTCGAAGTTGTGGCGACAGGAGCTTCTAGTAACGTTATAGGTTCTTATGGTGTTGAGAATTCACAGGATATTTTATATGGTTTTTATATTCAGAAATGCAAAGATTGCATTGGTTGTGATGCACTTAAAAACGGAAAATACTGTATTCTCAATAAAGAGTATTCAAAAGAAGAATATGAAAGATTGCGAGAGAAAATAATCAAAGAATTAACCGACGCAGATCTTTACGGACTCATGATACCGATGGAGCTAGCTCCCTTTGCGTACAACGAGACAATCGCGCAGGATAACATGCCGATGACGAGAGACGAAGTCCTCGCGCACGGGTACCGATGGGAGGATCATATTCAGAAAACGGAAGACCGGGAAACTATGCCGCCGGAGCAGATTCCTGATCATATTAAAGATGTGCCGGAGACTATAACCAAAGAAATTCTTCGTTGTTTGGAGTGCGCGCGCAATTACAAGATCACTGAGCAAGAGCTTTCGTTTTACAAGAAAATGCATATCCCGATCCCACGATACTGTTTTTACTGCCGGCACGCTGACCGTATCCGTCGCCGCGGACCGTATAAGTTTTGGGATAGAAAATGTGCAAAATGTGAGAAAAATATAACAACAAATTATGCACCTACCAGACCAGAGATAGTTTATTGTGAGAAATGTTATCAGCAGGAGGTGTACTGAGGCAAGACCTCAGTAGAAAAGATATCAACAAATCCTGCGATAGCAAAAAATGTTGACATAAAATAAAAATGAAAAACGAAACTAAACAATGCCAGAATTGTAAAAATGACTTTACTATAGAGCCTGAGGATTTTACCTTTTATGAAAAAATAAAAGTTCCACCGCCAACGTTTTGCCCGGAATGTCGTACTGTCAGACGGTTAACCTGGCGTAACGAAATGTCTTTGTTCAAGCGAAAGTGTGATGCACCTGGGCATGATGAAATACTTATTTCGTTTTTACATCCTGACGAAAAGCTTGTTGTCTATGACGGCAAAGCATGGTGGGGCGATGGGTGGGATCCACTTTCATATGGACGCGAATATGATTTTTCGAAGTCATTTTTTGAGCAGTGGAGAGATTTACGGAACAGTATTCCGCTTCAAGCACTTTCGAATATAAATGCGACAAATAGCGACTACTGCAATGTGTCAGAAGGTAGTAAAGATAGCTATATGGTTTCTGGTACCTGGAAAGTAGAAAGATTGATGTATTCAAATAGAGTTTCTGATGATAAAGATTCTTCAGATTTATACATTGTGCATCGTTCTGAACTTTGCTACGAAGACGTACTCTGTTCCGACAGTTACCACCTACTTTATTCCTATAATTGTAAGAGTTGTGTTGACTCGTATTTTTTATATGACTGTGTTGGTTGTACGAATTGCTTTGGTTGCACAAATTTACGCAATAAATCTTATTGCATGTGGAATGAGCAACTATCGCGCGAAGAGTATACCAAACGCCTTCAAGAGTACAATTTCAAAGATCATAAAACTATCCAAGAACTTAAACAGAAATTTGATGAACTGCGCCTCAAGGCACTTCATCGATTTGCAGTGCAGATCAAAACAGTAAATTCAACAGGGGATAATTTGGAGGGCACCAAGAATTGCAAAAATTCTTTTGATATAACAGGCAAAGTTGAAGATATTAAAAATTGCCATTGGTTTGCCGTCAGTGCCAAGGACGCCTACGATTCTGGTCCGGGTATTGGTCTCGCAGAGCTTGTGTATGAATCATTTGATACTGGAGTAGGGAATTATAGAAGTTTGTTTACAAGTGTAGTCTACGGATCAAATGATGTAGAGTATTCTTTTAATTGTCACGGCTCATCAAATCTTTTTGGCTGTATTGGAGTTCGTAATCAAAAGTATTGCATTTTAAATAGACAGTACTCTAAAGAAGAATATGAAGTACTGCTGCCAAAAATTAAGGAACAAATGATGCAGATGCCGTATGTAGACAAGCGAGGTATTGCCTATAGATATGGAGAATTTTTCCCAGCAGAATTTTCGACATTTTGTTACAACGAAACTCAGGCACAGGATTATTTCCCCATTTCAAAAGAAAAAGCACTCGAGATGGGATACCGCTGGCGGGACCGACATGCAAATGAATATACAACCACGATGGAATCAAAAGATATACCAGAGAACTTAGACAATGTTACGGACGAAATACTCAAAGAAGTCATTGCTTGTAAAAATAAAGATACCGCGAGCAATTATTGCCGTAAAGCATACAAGGTAACAGAGGATGAGCTTAATTTATATCGAAAACTTGGAGTACCACTTCCAAGGATGTGCTTTATGTGTCGACATGAGGCACGGCTCAAGACTCGAAATCCAATGAAACTTTGGCAGTGTTCCTGCATGTGTACTAAACCTGGGCACGCTCACGGGGATACAAAATGCGAAACCCAATTTGAAACGAGCTACGCACTCGAACGGCCCGAAATTATTTACTGTGAGAAATGTTACCAGGCTGAAGTTTACTAGGATTTGTGGTAAAATGGTCCAGTATGGATACGCGTATTGTTGTACTAGATCACAGAATAAATATTGAAGAAGTCAAGAGTTTGGCAGAACTTTGGTATGGAACAATGATCAAGGGGGCGGTTGATATAGAGCATGAACGAGTTGCACTCGGAGGGGATTATCATATTGAGGATTCAGAGCTTCTCACGGCTACAGGCTCAAAATTTGAAGATATCTGGGGTTTCAATATTCGTTTTGAGGAAAACCCAGATGGGGTTTTGGAATTTGATTCCATGGTGAATATAAAACCCAATTTTGGTAACAGGTCTCGGAATATTAACAATGAAGAGATAGTAGAAAAAGCAAAGAGGGTCGTTCATAAATTTATTGAACTAAAGTAACATATGCAGAAAAATTCACTTTTTTATATGGCAAATTTATACCCTGAAATCGGAAGACTTTTATCCTTTTTTGATTCAAATAAAATGGAGGCTGCTCATAATGCGCAAATTCGTGCTTTAGGTATTGTGGACAAAATCTTGTCATTCAAGGGTGAGATAAAGCCGGCGGGGCGAGAGGAGTGGAATGTAATAAAGAACTTTATTCTCGGATTCGAAACGTTAGACGAATACGAGAGAAATATTTTAGAAAAATACGCACAACCATTTTCTTATAAATTCATGAAGGCGTATTCAGGATAATGCTATAATATAGTATACATGCCGAAACCTAATCGAGTTCAGATAATCAAATACGGCCCTCCGCCGCCAGAGCTGCCTGTATACGGCAAGGTGAAGCCCGAGGACGTGTCTTTCATCGGACGCACGAACTACGTCGCGTCTCTCGAAGAGAAGAAATTTGTTTTTGGCATGAAGCGCGTGGATCGTCGGAGGCATCTCTACATCATCGGAAAATCCGGAGTGGGGAAGACCAAGCTCCTCGAGCTTTTCTTGCGTCAGGATGTGACCTACGGTCACGGCCTCTGCCTCATCGACCCGCACGGAGACGTGATCGATGCGATGCTTGATTATATCCCCAAGGAGCGTATTGAAGACGTATGCATTATTGATCCGGCGGATATTGATTTCCCTGCATCTTTCAATCCTTTGCAAAACGTTGACCCGATGTTCAAGTTCCAGCTCACGCAGGGGCTCATCGAAGT
>CAYGIL010000021.1:0-8629 GCA_964349965.1 uncultured Candidatus Saccharibacteria bacterium
ACCTTTTCCTTATAAATTCTACATAACCCTATAATTCAGCATTTGCTGACGACCGTCCACGGATGCTAAAATATACTAATGAATACAAAACGGAAAGGTATGGGTTCTACACAAAGAAAAATTATTTTACTTCTGCAGGCAGGACTTGCGCTCGGACTTACTCACTCCCCCAAAAAACAATGGTGGATTTTAAAACAAATACCGAAGGAATGGGAAAAAGAAAATCGTCAGGCACTTGAACGCGCAATTAACTCCCTGTATGCTTCTCATTTAGTTCGAGAAAACCACCACCCAGATGGTTCAACAACCCTCATCTTGAGCAAAGATGGAAAACAACAAGCTTTGCGATTTAATTTAGATAAGATCGAAATCAAAACACCAACCAAATGGGATCGTAAGTGGCGAATCGTGATGTTTGATATTCCAGAAAAATTACGAAGACTACGAAACTCTCTGCGTTTCCATTTCCAAGAAATAGGTCTTATAGAATTCCAGAAATCTGTATTTATATATCCCCACCCATGCGAAAAAGAAATTGAATTTATTTTAGAATTTTATAATGCTCGAAAATATGTACGTTTTGTATTAGCAGAAAGTATAGATACTGGTTTACACCTTGAGAAGAAATTCAAGCTTTGCTAATTTAGCATTCATTGACGACCGTCTATGTTTGCTAAATTATCTTTTAATGATTGTTTTAACTTTTTCATAAATTTCTTCGTGGATACTTTCTCGGGTGTTAATTTGGCCATTTTTTATACAATCTACTTTGGTCCAATTCTTTTGTGTCTTTGCGAGCCATGCCGCCGCATTACTGGAGTTAGTAAGGTATGGAATATTCCCCTCTACTATATCCTTTTTCTTCCCCGTATACGCACGAGTAGACTTCTTGTTACGTTCTTTTATCAATTTCAATGTAAAACTAAGTGGAATACTCAAATAAAAAGTTGCGTCAGGTCTTGGAATTTTAAAAACTTTATATTCCATCTCATCGAGCCATTTTAGAAAGTCTGCTCGCTTTTTGGTACTTGCAATCTTGCCACCCTGATGGATTTGATTTGCGCTCACGTATCTATTTGCTAAAACTATAAAACCTTTATTGAGCCAGTTCTCTACTTCCTGAGAGGATTCCCATCGATCTGCCGCATACAACACCGAAGTAATCTTTGGATGAAGTTTTACAAAATTATAATACTGCTCTGAAAGACAATGCCCAATGAAAGACCCGAAGAAGTTCTTGTAGTATTCTGGAAAATCAATGAGTTTGACTTTATAGCCTTCTCTTTTTAACCGTTTCGCCAAAAGTGCAACTTGTGTAGCTTTACCGCTTCCATCTGTGCCATCTATGACTATCAATTTGCCTTTTCTTGCCATTATTTTTTTATACAAATTTCTTTGGTATTGGGAACCTTTTTGCTAATGCTTTTATTTCTTTATGCACTTTTTCTTTTACTTTTTTATTATCTTTATTGTTGAGAACTTCGATCATGAGCTCTGCAACACGTTTGCATTCTTTTTCTTTGAATCCTCGGGTTGTGATAGCGGGAGTACCAAATCGAATGCCAGAGGGATCAAGAGGTTTTCTGGGATCTCCTGCAATAGAGTTCATATTGAGCGTGATCCCTACTTCATCGAGAACTGTTTGCGCTTCTTTGCCGGTCACGCCAAGTGAGCCAAAGACATCAGCGAGTATCAAATGATTGTCAGTCCCTCCCCCAATCATGCGTATATTATTTTTCTTAAAAACTTCTGCCATTGCTTTCGCATTTTTCAAAACTTGTTTTGCATAGACTTTATATTTGGGAGTCATTGCTTCACCAAAAGCTACTGCCTTTGCAGCTATTGTATGCATATGCGGACCACCTTGTATTCCTGGAAAAATTGATTTATCTATTTTCTTTGCGATTTCCTCGCTCTCTCGAGTTAGGATGATTCCTCCGCGAGGACCCCGAAGGGTCTTGTGCGTGGTAGAAGTTATAATATCAAATCCGTCATCAAATGGATTGCGAAGTACGCCGGCCGCGATAAGCCCGGCAATGTGGGCCATATCGGCCACGGTGATAGCCCCGACTTCTCGAGCAATCTCAACAAATTTCTTGTAATTCAAAGTTCGAGAGTATGCAGAAAATCCAGCGAGAATTATTTTAGGTTTATGTTCGATAGCCTGCTTGCGTAAATCTTCATAGTCGATCTCGCCTGTATCCGGATCTTTCATTTTATATGTGACAAATTTATATATTTTTGCAGGCAAAGTCATAGGGTGCCCATGTGTGAGATGTCCCCCATGAGAGAGGTCCATTCCAAGAACTGTGTCACCCGGCAGAAGGAGCGCCGCATATACCGCAAGGTTCGCAGGAGCACCTGAGTGTGGCTGCACGTTTGCGTATTTGCATTTGAAAAGCTTGCAAGCGCGCTCTATGGCAAGGCGTTCTACTTGATCAGTATTTTCTTGTCCTCCGTAGTATCTGCGGCCTGGGTAACCTTCGGAATATTTATTTGTAAACACTGAGCCGTTTGCAATGAGCACATCAGCTGAAACGTAGTTTTCTGAGGGAATAAGCTCGAGTCCTTCCCGTTGCCTCTTCTCTTCACTTTTTATGAGTTTTTCGACTTTTTTGTCGCGCATGGGAGTATTGTAGCACCCATGCGTTATTTGTACAAAAAGGTCTCTTTCAAACCATCAGATTTCATAATCACCGTACCGACAACATCAGTTCGAATTATTTCCGCGCCAAATAATCCAAGTGTGTCGAGTGTTTCAGGATGTGGATGACTGTAACGATTATCTTTGCCATTTGAAATGAGTGCATACGTAGGTGACACAGCCTTTATAAAATCCTCTATGCTAGATGTTCGGGAACCATGATGCGCGACTTTTAGAACATCACTCTCCAGAACTTCATGAGAAAAATCTTCGAGAACTATCTTTTCTGTATCACCTGTCGCGTCACCAGTGAGCATCACCGAAGTCTCTCCGTATGATAGCTTTGCGATTACCGAGCCATCATTTGAACTAAGAAGCGATACGTCACGGTCGGGAAATAATATATCAATAACTGCACTGCCACCCAAGTCAAGTCGCATGCCCTGCTTTACAAGTACACGTGGGATGTTTTGTCTCTGTATTTCAACCTCTAGGTTTTCATATGTCTTTGAATTATTAAAAGTGCCTGGCTCAAAAACCTGCCGAACTTTATAACGTTTTAAAATTTCTAAAAATCCTGCTATGTGGTCTGCATCAGGATTTGTAATTATTATTGCATCGATAGTCCTATCATAAGGAGGCATAACCTTGCCAAGCTCATTCAAGACTGATCTAGACGGGCCACTGTCTATTAAACTATTAAAACCTGAGTGCCAGTCGGTGATTCAATAAAAAGAGCATCACCCTGGCCTACATCAAGCATTGCAAATGTAAGGCCCCGATCCGAATCCAAAACTTCCAACCTAAATAGAAAAATATTCAAACATACTAGTATAAAAACGATGATGAGCAATGCTTGTACCCTGCGTTCGGCAAACATGGTATTATAGTAACATAAGCTATGAAAACATTTACACCAAAAACTTTTAATATCGCAGAGCTCAAGGGAATCTCCAAACAAACAATCGCTGATCATATAAAGCTCTACGAAGGCTACGTAAAAAATACCAACCTAATACTCGAAAAGATCGAGGAGTTATCACAAAATTCAGAAAAAAATGCGTATGCGCTCGCCGAAGTACAGCGACGATTCGGATTTGAGTATGACGGCATGAGAAACCACGAGATATACTTCGAATCACTTTCAAATGGCGCAAAAGAGATTTCTAAAGACGGAGAATTATATAAATCGATAGAATACGTGTGGGGCTCGTATGATAAATGGCTGGCACGATTCAAGGCGATCGCGATGAGTCGCGGTATCGGATGGGCTATCCTTTATTATGACAAAAAGGAAAAATTCCTCATGAACGCATATGTACAAGACCACGAAATGGGACAACTCGCGGGATGCACTCCAATTCTCGCACTCGACATGTGGGAACACGCATACATAGCTGACTACGCACCAGGAGGCAAGAAAGACTATGTAGATGATTTTTTCTTAAATCTAAACTGGGAAACTATTGAGAAGAACCTGCGAGAAGCTTTATAGGTTTAAAAATTTTATATAAAAGAAAAATATAAATTATCACCGTAAATATAAGCGGAAAATTTGGAATTGTTACTGACGAAAAAGGAATATGTGCTAAAAAACCAATAACAGAAAGCTCATAATGAAGTAATAAGTACGACAAATAACCAAACGGCACAGATAAGAAGTATCCAAAAAGTCCTATAAAACCAGTAATAAATCCAAAAAGCATGGTGGCAGGAATAAAAGGCAACACCAAGATATTTGCCGGCAAAGCAACCAGTGACAAGTTCCCCATTTTATATACAACGAAAGGTAATACGAAAATATAAGCTGCAAAGGTAACAGAAAAAATATCACGCAAACCAAATCGCTTGGTCACCCAGAAAAAATATTTCTCAATCCGCGGAGTAAAAAAGATAACTGCAACTGTTGCGATAAACGAAAGCTGAAATGATACGTCAAAAGCAAGCACAAAAGGGTTTGCAAGTATCATAATAACTGCTGCGATCATGAGTGCACGGCCAGCATCATAATTCCTACCTGTTGAACGTGCAAAAAGTGCAAGAGTTGCCATGATCCCCGAGCGGATCGCAGTTGAACTCGCTCCAGTCATGAGAATAAAAAGGAAAATAGAAAAGATGCCAACTCCGGTAGCATAACTTGGCGGCAAGAACGAAAACAACTTCATGAACCACTCGGCTACGATCGTCACGTTGTACCCCGATAATGCAACGATGTGTATCGTGCCAGTATTTACAAACTGGGTGCGAAGATCTTCGCTAAAAGCAGCCTTCTCACCCAAAATGAGGCCGCCCATGAGGAGGCTCTCGGGTGCGGGGATAGCAAAATTTATTTTCTCTAAGAATTTTTCTTTGATCGAAAAAAGTGCACTCTGTATTTTATTGCCATTTCCGCTTGAGATAAGTTTGAGATTCGCATAACTCATCACATAATATATGCCGTCTTTGCGTAAATAATTTATATAATCAAATTCCTTGCCTTGGTCGGTTATAAAATTATCAGGCTTTTTGAGCGTACCTTTTAATTCTATAACGTCTCCGTAACGGAAATCGCTACCAAAACCAGATGTTGCTAACATATTCGTTTTTTCTCCTTGCTCTACGACTTCGACCACAAGCTTGTTCGACTTCTCGCCGAAAACTGGTGCATCTACTACCCTGCCGGAGAGAGACACCCGAGAATTAACCATTGATTCAAATACAAGTGATGGTGAAATGTCTACAGAGTGAAAACGCCATACACCAAAAGAAAAGCACAAGATAAATACTGCACACAAAATACCTGGATCACTTTTTAAAATAAATTTGAAAATAATAAAAAGCCCGAATGCGATCAGAATACCAAAAAGAGTCACATAAAAATCCACAAACAAAAAAGAGCGCGTGAGCACTCCTAAGATAAAACCAATACAAACCATGTAGAAAATTTTATCCTGCATTTATTTTTTAAGTTCCACCGGCTCTTCATCAGCAAAACTGGTCGCGATCTCGTCTGCTCGATCATTCCATTTATCTCCATTATGACCTTTTACATAAAACCACTTTGGTTTAAGTTCTTTATTTAATTCATGAAGTTTCTGCCAGAGCTCTTGGTTCAAGACTGGCTTCCCTGCAGCCGTACGCCAATTATTCTTGAGCCAATTATGTATCCATTCATTTATACCTGTTATCACATACTTTGAATCAGCGAAGATTTCTACAGGTGAGTCAAGTTTATTTTTCTTTACATACGCAAGCCCTTCTATTGCAGATGTAAGTTCCATCTGATTATTAGTTGCATGATCTGACCTTCCACCTATTTCAAAAAATACTTTATTATCTTTTAAAAATACACTTCCCCAACCCGCCTTCCCTGGATTCCCTCGTGCCGAGCCGTCTGTGTAAATAACTATTTTTTCTTCTTTCATGTATCTCTATGATATATCAACGATTCGTAAGCGCAACTCTTCGCGACCGCGGAAACGGGATAAGTCAAAACTAGCATATAAATTAACAGGCAAATTTTCAGTAAGTGGTTTTCCAAATGAATCGAGATTGGAAAAGAAGGCAATCCCTTTTTTCGCATCCTTGCCATCAGAAAAAGTAATTTCAAGATGTTCTCCTGATCCATTTTTACCAAATTGTTTTATCTTTTCTATCTTCACACCTTCAAAAAGAAAAACTGGCTTTCGGTTGCTGTAGCCAAATGGTGCCATCTTTTCAATCTCTTTCCAGTTCTTCATCGTCACCATACCCAAATCTGCTTTCATATCATACTCGACTTCACCTGCGCCTTTATCCCTTTTTACTTTATGAAAAGAAGAAGAGAGTGCTTCTTCGAGAAAATGAATCTTGTCTGTATGCACGGTAAAACCACCTGCGAGTTCGTGTCCTCCGAAATCAATAAAGGACTCCCCTGTTGCGCTCATGAGTTCTACTACGGACACTGAACCGTCACTTCGGCAAGAACCTTTGATGCAATCATTCTCATCTTTGCCCCACACAAAAACTGGTCGGCTGTATTGATCAAGAATTTTCCCTGCCACCAAACCTAGGATACCTACCCGCCAGGTCGGACTTCCGATCACGATAACTTCACTCATCGGACGAATATTGGTCTCAAATTTTTTATGCACATCGCGCATGATACTTGTAACGATTGTTTTTCGTTCAGCGTTTATCTTGGATAAATGTTTTGTTAGAACGTCCGCTTCTCTTTCATCATCAGTCGAGAGGAGCTCAAACGCACGCATTGGATCATCCATACGTGAAGCGGCATTTAGTTTCGGAGTCACCATAAAAGCGATATCGTCTTCAGTGATATGCTTTTGGTCAACTTTCACTTCTTTTAAAAGTTTTTGAATCCCCACACGAGGAGACTTTTTGAAAACTTTTATTCCGAAATGCGCAATAGCACGATTCTCACCTAAAAGCGGGACCATGTCTGAAAGCGTTGCAAGTCCTGCCATATCGAGCATCCATTTTTCCGCCCCTTCTTTTATTTTAAATTCTTCACCATACTTTTTTAAGAATCCCTGAATAAATTTAAACATGACACCCGCCCCACAAAGCATCTTCTCCGGATATTCATCTACTTTTGGATTTAAAATTGCAAATGCATCCGGCAGAGTTTCTTGTGGTAAGTGATGATCAGTAATGATAACGTCTATATTATTAGCATTGGCGAGCTCCACCTCTTCTACTGCAGTAATGCCGAGATCAATCGTAATCAAAAGTTTAACTCCTTTTTTTATAAATTCTTCGATAGCTTCAATATTGAGTCCATACCCTTCAGAGTTGCGCTGCGGAATATATACTTCATAATTTGTATACCCAATTTTTTTAAATAAATCTTGTAGTATAACTCCGCCAGGAATACCGTCACAGTCATAATCCGCATAAATAATTATTTTTTCTTTATTTTTTATTGCTTCATACATCCTCACGCATGCACGATCCATATCCCGCATTAAAAACGGATCGTGAAGATCACGTACATAGTCTGGGTTTAAGAATACATCAGCTTCCTGTTCTCCTTTGATCCCCCGCTTTTCAAGAAGTGTAGCTAGTAGTTCACCGTATTTTTGCATAAATGGAATTTTAACATAAAAAACTATATAATATTGAAATATGGAGAATTGTATTTTTTGTAAACTAATCAAAAAGGAGGTTCCAGCCAGGATTATTCATGATAATACTGACTTTTTGGCATTTTTAGACATTTTCCCTGTTTCTGATGGACATGTACTGATCATACCGAAAACTCATATAGTCTGGATGCAAGAAGCAGAGGATGAAACTATTGCTGGAATATTTAAATTAACGAAAAAGCTTATGCTCGCGGTCAAACAAGCACTAGGCTGTGATTATGTACAAGTAACAGTAACGGGTACAGACATACCACATTTCCATGTACACCTCATACCTCGATACCTAGACGACGGCTTTGCAAGGTTCCCAACAAAAAAATACGAGAAAGACGAACACGCAGATAGTGTTGCCAAGCAGATCAAGAATGCTATGCCTCAATAAGTGGCACAAGGGCAGGCAACTCCTTGCCTGCTAGAAATTCTAGTGTTGCCCCACCAGCAAGACTCACGTGAGAGTAATCTTTTAGATCAGTATATTTACGTGCAGCATCGATAGTATCCCCGCCCGCTATTACAGTCTCACATGAGATGTCTTTCGTCAGGTCTTTTAAAGCGGTAAATACTACTCGGGTGCCATGAGTGAACTTTTCATCTTCGAATTTCCCCATTGGTCCGTTAATAAATACTGTCTTCGATTCTGAAATCACACGCACAAATTCTTGCTGTGACTGTACACCCAGATCAAGTGCCATCCATCCTTTTTCTATATTCTCTTTAGTAATATCAATAATAAATAACGCAGCCGGTAAACGCGATAAATCTGCAATTGAACCAAACTGTGTTTCTAATTTTGCTCTCTCACGTGAAAACTGTAAACGTTCTTTTTTAGAAATGCTGTCGAAAGTACCATCAGTAGTCA
>CAYGIL010000022.1:0-8445 GCA_964349965.1 uncultured Candidatus Saccharibacteria bacterium
TACGTCATCACGACGGAAGCGGGGGACGAAAAGAGCTTTTTCGAAGCACTTGGCAAACTCGGCATCGAAACCAAAACCAAAGACCTGCAGATCTTTGCAGGCGGGAGCAAAAAAGCAGACTGGGACGTCGGACTCGCAGTAGACGCGATCAAAATGTCGCCTCGACTCGACTCCGTGGTCATCATCTCTGGTGACGGAGACTTTGTACCACTCGTAGAATACCTCCAAACAGTAGGAGTTCAGGTAGAAGTCGTCTCATTCGGCAAATCCACCTCTGGCAAACTCCGTGAAGCGGCCGACGACTTCGTCGACCTCTCAGACAATCCCCGCAAGTATTTGATCGGAGCGAGATAAATAAAGATAAATAAAATATTTTGGTATATACTTATATCTATGATGGAATCAAAACCACAAGGTACCAAAGTAGAGAGAGTAAAAGACCTCGAAGTGATGTCTCCGAACGGGGATCTGCTCGTTTATGACAAAGAATCGAAGCTCATGAGTAGAGAAACTCCTAATGGACATACGACTTTTTATAATGAAAAGGGAGAAATAGAAAAGGTAGACACCCTACAGAGGGAGCACGCGCCCGCATTTGATACGGAACACAAACAAGCCTTCCCAGAAAAATTCGCAATTATCGAAGAATTAAAACAAGAACTCGCTCTCATACAAAAAGAAAAGGCAGAAAATACGGCCCGACTCGAGAAAATAAATAGAGAACTCCATGCAGTCCAAGAAGGCATAACTGAAATACCAGAACATATAAGGAAATTCATGGATCTACAATGGAAAGTTATGGCAGAAATTTACCAAGCACGAGGACTCACTCCTGATCAAATTCAGGAACAACTCGCGATGATTATCCGACGACCGTTAGACCATTTTAAAAAATCCCAAGTACAAGCCCAAAAGATGGTCATGTACGGAATGAAGGACAACGCCCACGCAACGAATCCAGAAAAGGCACAATTTGTAAACAGGTGGACACAAGAAGAACATAAAATACATAAAACTATTGAGGTACTCGAGCAGAGAGCGAGAATGCCTGAGAATCTGATACGCCGAGCCCAGCTCGATAAAGAATTTAGTGCTGCATGGCAAGAAAAACAGGATCTTGATTTTATCGAAGAAGACCTCAATATGAGACTAAAAAGAATGCAAGAATTTTCCCCGGGAGTTACCAACATGGAAACGGAAAACAACTAATCCATTGCAGTAACACTTCCGAGGCGATACAATAGAGATCATGCCTGATCAAAAATCTCCGTTAGAAAAGCCTGCGACCGAAACCAAAACCAACGAATTATTTTTCACATCTAAGGAGCAAGAAGTACTAAACCAAATACGAGTTGGTACTGTTTTAGTTAGACCAAGCAGCGGTATCAGACTAGAAGTTAAAGAAATACCCCCAACCCCGGCAGATGGTTTGGGCAATCTTTTTATAGTAACTGCAACAAGCCACCTCGGCACCGTAATCTCAGAAAATTCCCCCCTAACTGTGATGAGTTTTATAAGAGCCCTGACTGAAGATGATCTTCTCCTAGAACAACCGGGTGAGAAAATAACAAGCAATGAGTCTGAGGTGGGGCCTGTAGTTGAAACAGGGGATATTTCAGAAGAGAAGAAAATTTCTCTTGATGTATTTGCACATCTCATAACCTTGCAACTTACAAAGAGAGAAGAGATAAGTAAAGTCTCGGATATTAGACCAACAACTGAAAATGGCAAGCTAACACTGATCGCAAAAGTCGAACGGGAAGGGAAGGCAGACTTGGAAATAAGGGTCATCTTTGGGAATAAAGCGAATACTATTGTTGTGGAAGATTGTGAAATAACAAGTCAGATGGCGATGATGCCTAAATTACTATTACAAGGGCAAATAAAAAATGATTTGAATCTTATTGGTCAGGAAGTTGTAAACAGTGTAAAAAGAGTAAAAAGAAAAAACGAAACAGTAACAAAGGTAAGTAAGTTAGAAATTAAAGACGGTGCGCTTGTAGCGACCTGTGAAAAAGAAGTAAGCGAAATAGGATTAACCGAAGCCCAAGCTCGTGAAATTGCACTACAAAATGCGAGGAAATACCTTGGTGGACAGAGTTTAGAAGAAAATATTACAGACAACAGTCCTGAAACAAAAAAGGGCGCAGACATTATTTCAAAGGCAGCAATAGAGCATAAAATTGGTCAGTTACTCAGTGAACGCAAAGAAATACAAGAAATACTCGTATTAAACGTAGAAGGGGATGAAGATGAAATGACCGCAAATATATCCGCACGAGTAGGAGGATCCCTCGTACAGATAAGCGTAACGATAGAAAACACACCGAGAGGCATCGCACGCAAAGATTATAAAATACAAGTAGATAATGTTACGTATCAACCTCTTGTGAATGCTTTTATTGAACCAACACTCAAAGATATTGCCTCGGTAATAAAACAAGAAATTGAAAAAGAGAAAGGTGAGGAAATCAAAACTATCCAAATCAAAGATGGCAATCTCGGGGTAACGTATACTGACGAAGCAACACCTACTACTGAAAATTTACCGCCACGGAGAACAGTGTTTGATATGGTGAGGCAAGAATCTGCACAGATACAACAAGAGACACCAGAAGAGAGGAAAATAGAACAAGTAAAAAAGCCAATATCGCGCGCTGAAATACAAAGTGGTATAGAGTACGCCTTAGGGAAGCTCGATAAACCAAATATACAAAAAATCATAAACGTGAGCGCGGTGGCGGGAGATAATGATAGTATCGCAGTGAGAATGCGACTAAAAATAAAGACCGGTTTTTTATCTACCCAAGAGGGCGAGACTGGGTTCTCATTAGTAGCCTCAAGTGATGGAACGCTCGGATACAAAGATCCATACGTAACGACCCAAGACATAAACCCAGACGGGACAATGATCGGGGCAATGCAGCTCATGCCGAGACTGCTACAAAGCTATTTGAATGAAGGGCAAGTGATCAAGCAAATATTTGAAATAAAAAACGGTGAATTATTTGCCATCTTGCCACCTATTCCTGAAGAGGAAAGGCCAGATATAGGATCAACACCACCACCTCCTCCACCAAGAAGAACAGTAGAGGAAATGTTAGATCATATAGAGCGGACAAAAGAACAAGAAGAAAAAACAAGACGCATAGAAAAACTAAAAAAAGAACTTGCCACATTAGATGAGCAGATCGCAAGACTTACACGACAAATCGAGGAGCTGCCTGACGATGATATAGAGGGAGAGGGAGAGAATAAAAAATTTATATTGCCTCCAACGGATTTACTCGCACCCAGTGAAGCCTATACTCAGATAGCCGATGCTGAGTTACTCCACCAAGCAAAAGAGGTTGCTGAAAAACTTGCCGAACTTGGCATTCCGGGTAAGGTCAAGAGAATTACTCCTGGACCGAGAGTAACAATATTCAGATTCAAACCTGAGGGGATAACACTCAGTCGCATTACTACTAGGTCTGATGGACTCAGCTTAGTTCAAAACACCGGCCCAGTACGTATTTATAAAAGTGTAGAAGATCCTGAAACTGTTGAGATTGAAATACCACGACCTACTATATTTCGTGATAAAATCTCGCTTCAAAGTGTCATTAAGTCAGAAAAATTTGAAGATTCTGTTTCTAGACTTACCTTGGCTCTCGGAAAAGAATCCAATGGGAAGAATAATGTCACAGATCTAAGAGAACTTCCGCACATTCTCATCGGCGGAGGACAAGAAACTGGCAAAAGAGAACTCATTCATTCGATACTTATATCAATGTTATACAAGGCATCACCAGATGAATCAAAACTGATCATCATTGATAGCAAAAACGAACTACAACCATATGCAGATATTCCACATCTTCTCATCCCAATAATCCCTGAGCCAAAAAACGGAAGTACTGATGGAACCAAGGTGCTCAAGTGGGCAAAAGAGGAAATGAATAATCGCTACAAGCAACTGGCCCAGCTTGGTCTACGTAATATTGATATATACAATACTGCGGTCCGTGACAATAATCAAAATACAAAAAGTACCACGAATCAAGCTACGCTAGCTCCTCTACCGTATATCACTATTGTCATTAATGAACTTTCAGATTTGATGATGACTTCACCAAAAGAAACCGAAGAAAATATTATTAAATTAGCACAGATGGCAAGAGTTGTCGGAATTCATATGATTATTGCGACAGAGCATCCTCAGACCGACACTATACCTTCATTAGTTAAGGCAAGTATTCCAGCACGCATTGCTCTTCAAACTACGTCGAAAATAGATTCTCGTTTACTTATTGATCAAAACGGTGCTGAAGCATTACTCGGTAAAGGCGACATGTTGTTTATGCCGCCTGGCACATCAAAGGTAACTCGAATACATGCCCCGTCTGTAGACGAAGGAGAAGTGAAGCGTGTTTGTGACTTTGTTCGATCACAAGGCAAACCCGTATACAACGAAGAAATTTTGAAGTAGAGTAAATAATTATCTGTTATACTGTGTATACACATTACATTATATAAACTATGGAAGAAAAAGGCCCAACAAAAAAAGAACTACTTGAAGAACTCCAAAAAATGAAAGCGGGTCGCGATAAAATAAAAGCAGAGCTAGATAAGGAGTTAGCGACTGAAAACCAATCTCAAACTCCTAGCACTATCCAAGAAAACGCCAAGGCTCCCTGGGATCCAGATTATGAAGAGGCTCCTCCACGAAGGACTGTTGAAGAGGTGCTCGGGCAGTCAAAACCTGAAAAACCGCTCCAAGGAGGGGTAGAGGAAAACCCTTTTGCAATGTCAAAAGAAGAACTTGCGGAAATAGACTTAAGAGAACAAAGATATAAAAATGCAGTAAAAATTGTCCAGGAAATGGGACGAGCTTCAACTGCAGTTTTACAACGGAGACTAAGGATTGGGAATGGTGAAGCAACAAGAATGATCGAAAAAATGCGAAGAGAAGGTATCATTGACCAGGGTCCTGCTGCGCTTACCCCTCTTCCAGATACAGCACCAGCACCCCTGCCACCTCCTCTACCACCAGTAGGATTTATAAATACAACAACCCCTGAAGTTCCTCGAGCACTTCATGATCGACCACTGACCCGCGAAGAACAAGTAGCATATACAAAACTCAAAGACGCACGAAAGGCATACGTGGATGAGTATAAGAAATTCATGGACTCGCGTTCAACACTCCAACGTGCTGGAAACTTTGTTTTTGGTGCTAGATATGAAAAAGACCCTGGTGCACCTAATGGCCCACTCGAAACCTTAGAAGCAGCCTATGATAAGGCAGCCGTTGAATATGGGAATGCGATGCTTCAAGCATATACGGATAGGGTACTAACTCAAGAAGCGGTTGTTGCTCCAGCAGGTCAAACAGTAACTCAAGTAATTGATGCAAAAATAGCACACTACAAGCAAAATAACATTTTCAATGAAGTAATAGTTAGAGAACAAGAAGAGCTTTTGAAGCTTAAAGTAGAAAGCCTACCGCCTAAGAAACGGGGAATCATAGGGAAAGGTTTCGACTGGTATATAAATTTACCTACATGGCAAAAGCGGGCTTTATCTATTTCTCTCTCAACTGGTTTTTCTGCGGGTGTTGCATATGCAACCGGAGGTAGCTCGGTAGTAGGAGCAGCAATAGTTAAAAAACTTGCACGTACTGCTGGTGGAGTTGCTGCAGCGCAAGGCGTAAGTAGGTTAATTGACAAAACCCTCGGAGCAACACTCGAAGAAAATATAATGGGCTCTAAAAATAAATTGAAAGCATTGGATTTATCAAATGAAACTAATTTCAAAGATGTAAAGAAAAATTATAAATCTGTCTTAGAGAACGAAAAGTTAGCAAAGAGGACGTTACTAGCAGCCAAAGCAGCGGCCGGCATGTTAGCTGGAGTTGGAGGCTCCGTGCTTACGGGCGAATTGGTTGGGGATTCATCATTTTCATCGAGACCACGAGCAAGTGCAGGCCCTACGGTCACTGAATCTTCAGATAAAAGTGGTGATTCTGGTAATATAACCGAACCAAATACCCCTACTGAAACTCCAAAATTACCAGAAAGCGCTGAACCGAAAATAATAGACCCGAGCACTAAACAAGAAATTCCAGTTCCAAAGCCAACTCCTCCTCATCCTGCAACGAGTCCAACGCCACTAGCAAGTGCCACACCTTCAGATCCAGGAACTCCAATTCCACAATCTCCCTCAGGGCCAAGTGCTGCAAGCCCAGCAGCAGGAATTAATCCTGAAGCAGTAGTACACAACAGACAGGGAATTACTCAAGCTTTTGCTGCTCAGATGAAGGATAATCCTGCTTTAGCTAAAGAGTTGGGATTTGACGGAGATTTGAATAATTCTCGTGATATAGCAAAATTTACTAAAGAGCTAGCAGTCAAAACGGGATACATCAATGCAGAAACTGGTGCAGAAGTGCGCGTCGCAGAAGCAGACAAAGTTGCATATGAGCTCAGAGTCGAAAACGGTAAAATTGTTGTCGACGAGAAATTAGTTGCAAGCGGCAAGGTCATCGAAAGTCATACGGAGGATACCGAGGGAGCAAAATTCGGCTCATCAAAGGCAAGCGAGTATGAATACAAGGCAAAGAGAGTGCCGATAATTTCAGAGAAAATTTTAGAAAAAACTGAAGAAGATCTACTTCCTTCTCCAAGATTGAAAGAGGCAGACATACCGCTCGAGACTCAGGTTCCAGTACGTGAACAAGCAACGGGATCAGGTAATAGTGATTTACTCGGTCCTGAGGAAAAGCCGCTCGATGAGAGCTTGTTGAATCCTCAAGAAAAACTGAAAACAGTACGTCAAAGACTAGAGGCGAACATTGAGACAAGGAGACCGAGAGAAATCGGTGGAGATATCCGTCCGAGGGAAGCGCTAGAAAGCATAAATACTTCGGAAAAAATACTCGCTGAAAATCCAATACTTAGAAAAGCAGGGTTTGAGACATTAGACGATGCAGCTCGTACAAAAGCGTGGCATGTATACCAAGAAAATATACGAAATATAAGAAATACTTCTGTGGAATACCAAGATGAGTGGACAGGAATGCAGAATGCATCAGCGCATGTCGCAATAGAACATCTAAAAGATGGAAATTATATTGACAGTCCACTTATGAAATACCTGAAACTGCTACACGATGAAACAAAATTAGAACCCCAAAAAACTTGGTTCACACATACGTGGACAGTAAATGAATACATCGCACGAGCGCTCAAGAAAGCCGCCGAGATGGGGAAACTCGATCGGGTAACTTTGAGATAAAGGTGTATAATTAAAAAAGCACACAATGAACCCAATCCAACAAAACATCATAAACGCTCTCGGGATACAGTCTCTTTCTAATGAGGAACGAGAGAAAATAATACTCCGCGTCGGAACCCTCATCTATCAAAACGTACTCATGCGAGTACTCTCTGTCATGAGCGAAGAAGAAGAAAACGAATTTGAAAAACTCCTCGACGCAAATGCGCAGCCAGAAGAAATATTTGCATTCCTCCAATCAAAAGCACCTGATCTCGATAAAATAATCGAAGAAGAAGCAGTGCAATTCAAAAACAAATCAGACAGCATCATGAACCAAATCGGGAACTAAAGTCTATGGTATAGTAGACGGATGGATCACCTCGAAGGACTCAATCCAAAACAGAGAGAAGCAGCGAGCCACATACATGGCCCGCTTTTAATTGTGGCTGGCGCGGGAGCAGGGAAAACGAAAACAATCACGCACCGGATCGTAAACTTGATCAAAAATGGCGTCGCGCCACATAAAATCCTCGCCGTCACTTTCACGAACAAGGCCGCAAAAGAAATGCGGGAACGCGTCATCGAAGAAATCCGAAAAAACTCCGGCACCGGTGAGCAAAATACAGTGCCCTTTGTATCGACGTTTCACTCGCTCGGCGTACATATCATCAAGGAAAACGCCCGTATGCTCGGACTCACCCGGTATTTTACAATTTTGGATGAAAGTGATGCAGTCGGCCTCATCAAAAGTATCCTCAAAGACCTCGGCATCGATCCGAAACAATACGATCCGAAAAAAATAAAAGGGGTTATCAGTCGCGAGAAAGGAAAGTTTATACACCCAGAGGAGTACGGAGAAGGTAGCACCAATCCGCTCACTCGCATCGTCGGGCAGGTATGGAGACTCTACGAAGCGCGAAAAATAAAAGAAAACTCTCTCGACTTTGATGACCTACTTCTCAAAGCAACCAAGCTTTTAAAGGATAATTTGGAGATTCGGAAAATATATCAGGATACCTGGGAATACATTCACGTTGATGAGTATCAGGACACGAACGAAGTGCAGTACCTCATGTCACGACTCCTCTCGGAGGATAATAAAAATATCGCGGTGGTCGGAGATGCAGATCAAAATATTTATTCCTGGCGCGGGGCGAATATAAAAAACATTTTGAGTTTTGAAAA
>CAYGIL010000023.1:0-8383 GCA_964349965.1 uncultured Candidatus Saccharibacteria bacterium
GAAATATCCAATTTTAGATCTGTTTTGTTTTTTAAAGCCAAAACACGTCCAAAAGCATACTGAAACATCTGATTCCCCAAACCTCCTTTTAGTCTTACGATGATCATATCTTTGGATGATGCTTATACCAAGCATAAGTTTGCTTGATGCCATCTACTAACTCCACGCTCGGACTCCAACCCAAAGATTTTATCTTGAAAACATCCAGCAATTTCCTTGGAGTTCCATCCGGCTTTGAAGAGTCCCACACGATATCACCTTCATAGCCCACACATTCTTTCACCATGTGAGCCAATTCTGATATTGATACATCTTCGCCTGTACCGATATTTATGATTTCTGAACTGTCGTAATGATTCATGAGATACACGCATGCATTTGCGAGATCATCAACATACAAAAATTCTCTTTTAGGATTCCCTGTTCCCCAGAGGACAACCTCCTGTGCTCCTGATTTCTTTGCATCATCAAATTTGCATATCATTGCAGGCAATACATGAGAACTCTCCAAATCAAAATTGTCGCCTTCGCCGTAAAGATTTGTAGGCATTACACTTATAAAATTCGTACCGTACTGTTTATTATAAGATTGGCACATTAAAATACCGGCAATTTTAGCGACAGCATAAGCTTTATTAGTAGGTTCAAGCTCGCCAGTAAGCAAATATTCTTCCTTGAGAGGTTGCGGCCCGAGCTTTGGGTAAATGCAGGAGCTTCCAAAAAATAATAGTTTCTTCACCTTGCTTCTAAAAGCTGCGTCTATAACATTAGTTTCTATCCTAAGATTATCCCGGATAAAGTCTGCAGGGTAAACATCATTCGCAAGTATGCCGCCCACTTTTGCTGCTGCCAAAAACACATACTCCGGTCTCTCTGCCCTAAAAAAATTCTCAACGTCATTCTGCACAATCAAATCGAGCTCCCCACGCGTTCGCTTTATCAGATTGTTATATCCACTTTTTTCCAGCTCCTTCATGAGTGCCGAGCCAACCAATCCCTCATGCCCTGCAACATAAATTTTAGAATTCTTTTCCATGTATTGTTTATTTTGAATAATCACTCATCGACAAACCTCTCTCACTAAACTCCTCATTCATCATAAGAGCAACTAAATCCTTAAATTTTATTTCTGCTTCCCAATTTAGTCTTTGCTTAGCTTTCGTACTATCACCCAACAAGAGGTCAACTTCACTTGGTCTATAATACCTCTCATCAATACTTATCAAAGTTTTGCCTGATTTATCATCAACACCTATTTCTTGCAAACCCTCACCCTTCCATGCAAGCTCAGATCCTAACAAAGATGCCGCGTACTCTACAAATTCCCTCACTGAATGAGTCTCTCCAGTAGCAATCACGTAATCATCCGGCTTATCCTCCTGAAGCATGAGCCACATAGCTCGCACATAATCCTTGGCATAACCCCAATCACGTTTCGCATCCAAGTTACCTAAAAATATTTTATTTTTTTTACCAAGCTTTATATCTACAAGCCCTTCTATTATTTTCTTGGTAACAAAAGTCCTACCCCGTCTTGGAGATTCGTGATTGAAAAGTATTCCATTACAAATAAACATTTTATAAGAATCCCGATAATTTGCACAAATCATATGCGAATATACTTTAGCGCAGGCATACGGACTTTGAGGATTAAAGGGTGTTGTTTCCCGTTGTGGAGTTTCTAAAACCCTACCGAACATTTCACTACTGCCTGCTTGGTAAAATTTTATTGTATAATTTTGCTCTTTGATAACGTCAAGCAACCGAAGTGTTCCGAGTGCGTCTATATCCGCAGTATATTCCGGTATGTCAAAACTAACACGAACGTGACTCTGCGCTCCCAAATTATAAACCTCATCAGGCTTACTTTTATTGATTATACTATTTATGCTATTAGAGTCAGAAAGATCACCGTAATGCAAAACAAGGTGCCGATTATCGACATGAGGATCCTCGTAGATCTTGTCCAATCGTTCAGTATTAAAGCTCGAAGACCGCCTGATCATCCCATGAACTTCGTACCCATTTTCTAACAGAAACTCCGTTAAATACGAGCCATCTTGCCCCGTAATACCTATTATTAAAGCCCTTTTTTTCTCTTTCATCCTTTAAATATTGTTATATGCCTTTAGCTCTTTTATACCTTCTTCTAGAATAACACGGGGTTCCCAATTTAAAAACTCTTTAGCTTTTGAGATACTTGCCTCCGTACTTCTCGGCTCTATGCGCTTCGGTATATAAGCTATTTCTCCTCCGATGAGCTTCGCGATGTGATTTATCGAATACTGATTACTACTGCCAATATTCATAAATTCGCCTCTACCTACTTTGTCACTTTTCATGGCCAAGATATTTGCGGAAACAATATCTTTAACATTCACAAAATCTCGCGTCTGTTCTCCGTCTCCAGTTATTGATAACGGTTGATTGTTCTGACGAAATTCTACAAATTTCGGAATCGCACAAGCATAGGCCCCCCTCGCACTCTGCCTTATACCGTATACATTAAAATACCGCAAGGAAACCGTTTCTATACCGTAAATTTCCGAATAGAGCTTCATATATACTTCACCAATATACTTCTGTGCCCCATAGGGAGACAGTGGATTAACGGACATATTTTCAGCTATCGGTAAAGTTTCCTGATCTCCGTAAACAGCACTCGAGGAAGCAAATATCACCCGCTTCACTTTATTTATCCTCGCAGCCTCCAGTACGTTTAGGGTGCCCACAACATTTATATCATTTGTTTCTATAGGATTCTCTATCGAATACTGCACCTTTGGAAATGCTGCCTCATGGAACACATGCTTGGCGTTTTCGAATATTGTAACTAATTTTTCTTTATCTCTGATATCAACGATATACAAAACCGCTTTTGGATTAATATTCTCCTTTTTACCTGCTAATAAGTTATCCACTATGTGCACCTCATGCCCTTCTTCTACAAGAGCATCGACAATATGTGACCCAATAAACCCCGCACCACCGGTAACAATTACTTTTTGCATATCAACTGTTACTTCGATCTGCTTTGTCTTTATCGAGATTTAAAAGATCAAGACCTTCTTCACCGTATTTTAGAGAGATGTCAAGCAGAGCTTTCGCAATGTTTTGCATGCTACTCTCAGGAGAAACTGCTTTTATCTTTTCTACATAAAATAAGCTTTTGTCATAAAGTGCTTGTCGCTCATCCCCATCTGTCAAAGCTATAGCGACCGAATAAAAACCACTGATTCCCATTAATATTTTCAATTCCTTATATTCTTGTTTCTGCAAACTATTATCCAAAATTCGAGTTATTTCTTTGATTTCATTTACCATCAATTTCTTTTCTTTTTCTTTGATCCCCTTAGCGAGTATCTGCCGGAGCCTTATGTGATATGGCAAGAAAACATTGCCTAAGTCTGTGGTATTGCCCATATAGGCACTGTCCAACTCTTTATAAAATGCGAGCCTCTCTTCGTAAGGCATCGTAGGAAATTTCTCTAACCCCCGAGCAACCTTGTACGGCTGTATAATCACATAATTAAATAAAACCAAGAACATTATGATAGCCATGACAAAGAATACATTGCGAAAAGTTTTATCTTGTTCCTTGTAATGTTTTTTATTATTATTCGGAGTATTAGTACGAAATATGATGCTGTCCTCAAAAGAAAAATTCGCCACAAAAGCAAGAAGTAGCGCGATGATAAACCAACCGACATTTATCTGAAAAATCATCAGGCCCTGCACAAGGAAGGCCACCACCCCAGAAAACAATGCCATGTAC
Source organism: uncultured Candidatus Saccharibacteria bacterium (assembly GCA_964349965.1). Lineage (GTDB taxonomy): Bacteria > Patescibacteriota > Minisyncoccia > Phycocordibacterales > UBA9973 > UBA9973. Next base: position 3,776 of record CAYGIL010000023.1, read on the forward strand.
AGTAGTCCCTCCCTCTCTCTTAGCTTTATAGCTTGCCTGATCAACCCAAAGAGGAGAATGCCGTAAAGGATCATAAGTAGAGAAAAACCAACAATTCCCCCAGTGACAATCTCATCAAAATAAATATTGTGAGATCGATCCACCCAATACTCTGGAGCATACCCCGGGGTGAACACTATGGGATTGAAATACTTTGCATAAACAAATTGATAATTATCTCCCCCCCAACCAATAACAGGATTTTCCCTGAGTGCTTTAAGAGAAATATCCCAAAATACAAATCTGTTAGGGCCGGCTTTCTCAACGACAATCTGTCGAACACTACTCCAACCTACAGTAGAAACAAACATAAGCGCGACAAATAATATGCCAAGGAAAGATCCTATAAATATTTTCCTCCACTTTTCTGATGTCATTTTCCTAAAGAAAAGATAGAGCCCGAAAAAGCCACTTCCGGCAAGTATAGAATAAGATGCTGTCCTGGCGAGACCAACAAATCCAAAAGACGCACCGGGAGCTTGGATTATAAATCCAGTCAAACTCGGGTTAAAGAAAGCGGTAAGCATTCCTAAAAATCCTATAATTTTCTGGTTTCTTTTTTCTGAGGCACAGAATAATCCTAAGCCTATAAAAAAAACAAAAGTTAGATATACCCCAGTCCAAGATGAATTTCCAAGGAGAAATCCGCTCAATGCATTCAAGTTGTACACCTTGGAAAACTGCACACCGAGCATACTCAAAAACGTTCCTAGGTTAAAAAAAATACCTGAAACCACAAAAACACTAAAAAGCTTGTACCAGTCTTCAAGCTTTTTAAAAAGGGAGGCCGTGACTATTGAAAATAAAAATAAAGATATAATAAAAACAATACCAGTACCGTGATCCAAACTTCCCCAAAATGACAGCCCAGGCACAATACTACTTAAACCAGACACAATAATCAAAAGAACGTAAAATCCAAAAACTAAAAAGGTTATATTTTTAGGAATTTTACCTGTTTCTTTGTCTTTATTAAATAACTTATTGATCACCCACAAAGTACCGATGAGTAGAGTCGCCCCTTCTACAAAAAGAGACTTAGAAAATACCATTGCCTGAGTGGTATTGGTAAGAATTATAAAAGGTAGCAAAAATACCGTAGCAAGAATGATTTTCCTAATAACTAAATTTATAATCATACACCCTTATTATACAATAAATACCGCCAAAACAAACAAAAAACCCCGGCTTCTCGTAAGATGCCTGGGGTTTGTTTGTAATACTTTTTAAGGCGTATTAACCGAGGTTAAAACAAAGTTAGGTTAATCGGATTAGCTATCCAATGTTACCTTTCCTGTCTTTAGGATATCTGTCAACGCTGTGAAGCTCAACGTATTAGCTGAACGTGTGTTATCAGATGTACTGTCGGTACCGAAGAGAATTTCATCTCCCTTCATACCCACAAGGATAGCAGCTGAACCAACTCCTTCCACAACGGTAGCTTCAATATCAAGAGTCATGACATCCCCTTCATTTAGAGTGAAGTACTCGTTATCCGCACCAGCGTTGGTGACAGTATAAGTACCTCCTGGTGTGAAGGAATATCCAGTAGCACTGATAGTGGAACTTGCGTCTCCTCCATCAATAGCGATACCAAAGAACTCCTTAGCTTGAGTGGTTTCGTCATCACTGTTTAGATAAATGGTGCCTCCATTAGCTTTAATCGAAAGCTGCATCTTAGCTGTTGCAGAAGATGGAGCGCTTGAACCATTATCATTAGCAACAATAGACTTCGAAACAACTGTAACTGTAGGGGACTTTGAATAGAAGTACTGGATGGTACCTGCGGCAACACCAGTCATTTCTGTCGCGTCAGTCAACTGATCGCCACCCTCTGTGTTAAGAGCAACGATAGAAGCACGACGAGTAGCATCCAATTCTGCTAGCAAGTAATCACCCTCGTCAAATGTACTGTCGTCAATATCATTCACATCTGCTGTAACAGTAAATGTGTATGTACCAGGCTCAAGAGTCTTGTTAAGCTCGTTAAAGGTAACAACTTCTGTTGTTCCTACTGCAGAACCTACAGATTCTGAGAACTCAGTACCATCGATAGTGAAGTACACTGTAGCTGCCACAGCATCCACGTTTGTCGCGTTTGTAGTAAACAAGAATGGAACCTCGTCTACCCAAACATCAGATGAACCTTCTATCTCCAAAGTTCCCTTTAAGATAAGAACGCCATTCGTGTCGGAAGTTACGTTCACTGTCCGTACACCCGCTTTCAATGTTGAATCAACAGTAAGCTTGAGTTCAGTATCAGTTGCTGATGCTGAAGTAACGAAATTCATTGGGATTTCAGTCTGTGTGATAGTATCTGTTGATACTACACCACCCCCATCTTCGTATCGAACGTTGATAGGATCAAGACCCCAAGAATCTGAGTCAATATCTGCTGAATCTATATTAGTTGCTGCATCTACAGAAATATAAAATTTTTCTGTGTCGCCATCTCTAACAACAGCATCAGATACAGTTACAACCTTGGAATAAACACCAGCACTGTCTCTAGTGAAGTCATCTGCATCAGCCGTACCGATCTTTGTTGTTCCCTTCCATATTGATACTGACTTGAAGTAATCAACAAGACGATCTGAGTCTGCTGCTGCATTTCCAGTTGAACTGAAGGTCAATTTGAATGATCGAAGTGATACATCTCCGTCTGATGCTTCAAGTTCAAATCCAGCTACTTTAACATCAGTTACACCAGCTCCCACTTTTTCGTTAGTGTATTGTGACAATTGAGTGTAGGTAACAGTTCCAGCTGTTCCTGCTAGGGAACCGCCATCATCTGTGCTAGCTCCACTGTCGCACTTCTTACCAGTTGTTGGACTGTAACCTGATGTTGAAGTACAACCTGGTGGAAGGCCAGTCGAAGGAGCTGAATCACACTTCTCTCCAGTCGTACTACTATAACCTGAGGCTGAAGTACAACCTGGTGGGAAGTTACCAGAGTTTGCTCCACCTAGCCATGCTGCTAGAGACCTAGGACCAAACACTCCGTCCGCTACCAAGCCATTACTTGCCTGCCAAGCTTTTACTGCAGCTGCAGTCTTAGGGCCAAATTTTCCGTCAGCTGTTAGGCCTGGAATACTTGCCTGAAGACATGCGACTTCAGTACCTACTGAGCCAACTCTTAATGTTGTCGTGATTGCACAAGCAGCTTCTGCTGTAGAAGCGCCACCAACAGCAGCAACTCCAACAAACATAACCGTAACAATCATAACTCCAAGAAGGAATTTTGATTTTAATAATTTACTCATAATTTTTTCTAATCTTCTACGCCATTAAGTTAGTTTCGACAAAACTAAAAGCGTATTTTCTTATCATTGTCCCCATCCGCCTAAACTAATAATAACGAATAATAATTTTGCGGAAGAAAACAATGAACAGATATAAACTAAATTGAAAACTAAAACTTGCGTATTCAGTTTTCAACGACCTGTCACTTACCTGACGTAGGCTTCGTAAGAAACTTACATAAGGCACCTATCTTCCTTCACAATTTTTTCGACGAAATCGTGAATGAACTTAGGTAATCAAGTGTTTGGACTACACAAAAAACGTGCACCCCTTAAACACAATGACATTATAATATGTAGCTCGAATATTGAGCAACATATTGTGTGGATAACTTGTTAAATAAACAACAATACCCACAACGCTATTCTCGCATGTTTTAGACAAAAAAGCAAGTTATATAGACTCCCTTGAAGCAAGCCCGTAACGACTCCAACGCTTGTCCCCAGTCTTTGTAAGTAAGCGATCCTGCACCATGGCAGCGAGCTCTCTCTGCAAGGTCTTTTCTCCAAAATCTTTCAGGGCTCCAGTGGCCTTATTTTTTATGTCTGTTATGGTCAAAGCCTCCGTACTGTCCTTTAAAATTTTTATTATGTCTTGACGTCTTTTATCCTTTATACTATTAAAATTGGTCTGCATTGATTTTGTTAGGTTTATATCGGACAAGGCCTGCATTAGGTTGTTGGGATTTCGGACTCCTAATGTAGTCCTTTTGAAAAAAGTGTCCTTTTTAAGCCCTGCTATGTGTCCTTTAGAGTCTGCCTTGTCAGATTGCTTTAAATCAGTCTTTGAGGCATCTATATAAGTCCTGTGGTTGGGATAATTTTGAGAAGAACCGGGCAAAAATCCATTTAGCCAATCCTGATTGACCTGCCTTGATTCTCGTATTGATTGGGACAATTCTATAAACTCCTTTTTGAGTATCCTCACATTCATCAGGGAGATGATATTGATAGCAGAACCTACGTCCAAAAAGGACAAAATAGTCTGAATCTTTTCAATTAGTGCCTGCCTAGAGCTCGTGTTTATGTCTGATATGATTTCACCACCTAATGTCCTTAATTTTAGACGTATAGGCTCATCTCTGTCCAATATGTCTGTTACAATATATAAAGCAATTATGAGTTTATTCACCTTTGTATAGGACAATACTGGGTAAATATCTTCTGAAGCTGGCCCGAGTTGGTTGGAGGAGTCTTTTAGATTTTTTTCTTCTACGAACATGCGTCCATTATATATAGGACAGCAAAAAAAGCAAATATCTAAAAT
>CAYGIL010000024.1:0-8194 GCA_964349965.1 uncultured Candidatus Saccharibacteria bacterium
CAATCAAAAATATATCTACTCCCGTTCAAAATCTAGCATTAGAGATTCTAAGTGAGAATGCTCTTTGTGTTCACGTACGTAGGGGGGATTATGTTGGAAATAAAATACATGAGGTTGTAAATAATGAATATTATAAAAGAGGTGTGGAATATATCAAGGAAAAATCAAAGATAGAAAAAATATACGTTTTTTCTGATGATATAAATTGGTGTAGAGATAATCTCAAATTTGAATTTCCTGTTATGTTTGTCGACGAAAGTTATGCAGGAGCAAAAGGGGAAGGACATATGTACCTCATGAGTTTGTGTCAGAATTTTATTATAGCTAACAGTTCTTTTTCCTGGTGGGCGACCTGGCTTTCTGTGAGAGAGGGTAAGATCGTGGTATGTCCAAAGCAGTGGTTTGCTGATCCGTCGATAGGCTCGAGCGATTTGATTCCTAAAGAATGGGTTAGAATATGAAAAGTCTAATAAGTAAAATAAAAAGTTTGACTTTTGAAGATATAAATAGGAATCTCCTTTTGCTGGCCGTTATTTCCCTTTTGTTTAGAATTGGAAATTTTTATAATACTTTTATTCCAAAGCCGTTTGAGGGGATTTTAGTGTTTGTTATTTTATTCACTTTCGCAGATCTCGTTATTAACAAGAAATTTAAAGAATTTTTTAATGCCATCGGTAAGAAAAATGTGGTCGCTTTGTTTTTGTTATGCTTGTCTGTGCTCATAGGTTGGTGCGTCGGTGTTTTCATAAAGGGTATTTCTCCAAATTTTAATGTGATTTTAGAATTTGGAAATTTTGTTATTTCTATTACAGTTTTCGTTCTCATCTTGTTTTATACTCGTAATAGTGAGAAGTATCAAAAAATGTATGTGTACGCGCTGCTCTTGCCTGTAGGGTATGCGGTGTTTGTTGTTATCCCGTCACTTGCTGATTACCTCGGTTTAACAAATGATGGGACGTTCCTTGGCCTCACGATCAATCCGAATATCGTGTCAAAAATTTTGCTTATACCAGCGCTGTATTTTATAACTTATTCTCTATTTGAATTTAAAAATAAATGGATTAAGACCGGATATGTTGCTGTTTCTTGTGGAATGGTTGCCTTATTGTTTTGGGTTTCATCTCGCGGTGGTCTCGTTTCATTGGCACTTTCTTTTGTATTTTTGTTGCTCATATTTTCTCTTCATAGATTTAGTTGGAAGAAATTGTTTTATGGCGGCAGTATGCTCCTCGCGATATTTTTAATAGGTTTTATGATAACCCCGGGAAGCGGAAAACAGAGAGTAATCTTAAGAGCTTTATATCCAAGCGGCTCTGAACATTCGAGCTACGTATCTGTTCAAGACAAATCTGCTACAAGTGTAGTTCAGAAATTTATAAAAGATAAATCAGGTGCCCCAGTTTTTGTTTATACTGATAGGGAAACTCGTTTTCAAATTTGGCCTTTCTATCTAAGCTATATTTTAGAGAATCCGCTTGGGATAGGTCCGAATACGCATTTTAGTTTTTATCTTACCGATAATAATGGAGAGTATATAAACTCGGGACCTCATAATACTTTTCTCCAGATTTGGCTCTGGGGAGGGTTGCTCGGAATCTTGAGCTTTATGTATATCTTTGTGCATGCGTGGAAGAATCTGAGAAATGTACTACAATCAAATTTTAATCCTGCGACACTTGCGCTTGCTGTTATATTGTTCGGTGTGAGTGTCTCGATTATGTTTGATGATAACTTGTCTTTTTATTGGTTTTTTATAATTTTAGCTTTAGCTTTACGACATGAGCACACAACTAATTAGTATTGTAATGCCGGTATATAACGGCGGAGAGCGCATCGCAAAAGCTATCGAAAGTGTTTTCAGGCAGTCGCATGAGTATTGGGAGCTTTTGATCATTGACGACGGTTCGAGCGATAATACGAGAGACATAGTTGAAAATTTTGCAAAACTTGATGATAGAATAAAATATATAAAAAATGAAAAGAATGTGGGAATACAAAAAACTTTAAATAGAGGACTCTCAGAATCAAAAGGTGAATACATAGCTCGGATAGATGATGATGATGTCTGGATTGACAGAGATAAGCTAAAGAAACAAATAGAGGTTTTAGAGCATTCTGGTTATGTACTCGTGGGTACGGGAGTTATCGTCGAAGATGAAACTGGCAAGGAGTTGTTTCGGTATATACCACCGCAAACTGATAGAGAGATAAGAGAACGGATGCTTCGCAGGAATTGCTTTGCTCATTCGAGCGTGCTGTTCAAGAGAGATAAAGCTCTTAATTTTGGTGGGTATTCGGAAAGTATAGATGTGAGGCATATCGAGGATTATGATCTCTGGTTAAAACTCGGTACCATGGGGAAGATGCACAATCTCGGCACGTATTCCATTGTATTTACTCAAAGGCAGGGATCGATCTCTACATCAAATAGGTTTTCACAGGCAAAGCGCTCTCTTGGTGAAATATGGAAATTCAAGGGAGATTACCCTGGTTTCCTTCAGGGCTCTGTTACAACTGTCGGCAAGCTCATCTTTGCTTTGGTGGGGCGCATGGTTCCTATCAATCAAAATACGATATCGAAAATAAAATCGCTATATAAAGAATCTTGATGCTACTCTCGAAAGAGATTTTTGTATTTTTCTCTGTTATGGACAACGTACGTAGGTAAATTTTTCTCATCTATTTTAAATTTGAAATTTCTACCTAAGTAATCTTTTTCACCAAATCTCTTCTCTAGGTTATCTTGGACTTGGTCGGTATTGTAGCTTTCTTTAGTATAAGAATCTTTGAGTTTTCTTTTGATTTCCCCTATGCCGCCCATATTAGTAAAATGCCAGCCACCGTTTTCTACGTATAAATATGAAGTTTTTCCGGGAGTGCGGAGATGATTGAGGCAGCTGTTTTTTATTTTTTTTTATTTTGTCACTATGGTGCCTGCCCAATCTTCATTTGATTTGTTGTTCAGAAAATATACATATACTTCTTGTTTTAATTTAAAAATATCATCTCTCGCATAATCTATGAGAATTTCTGGGTTCCAGATTTCGTCCACATCTCCGATAAAACATATATCCTCATCGCGGAGATGGGTGAGTGCTTTTTTGATGCTTTCTTTTTGATAAAATTCTCGGCGCCAATGTTCAGGTCCATTTTTCGGTACGTTTGAACTCTCGTCCGCGAGTTTTAATGTATCTTTGTCATTTGGATAGTCATTTATCACAAAGTATTTTATCTTATCTAAAAAGGGAGCAAAACGTTCTTTTTGCTCCTCAAAATACAGGGGTTTTTGTAGGCCGGAAAAAGTAGTAGGTGCTTCGACTATTATGAATTGATCTACGGAATTCTTTAAAACGTTCAGACGGATTTCGAGTATATCAGCCTCGCCATTATAGGTGAATATATCGTATATTTTTATCTTTTTTCTGTATTCCATTAATTCTGATTTGCTTTTTTGTTCGTTGTATATCTTTTCGCGCTTAAATAATTTTTTGAGTTTATTGCGGAGATTGATTGTTCGTAGTCGCATGGTCTGTATTAATTTTTTTATTTTCTTTCGCAATTCTGGCGATATGCGAATTCGGCCGAAGAGTTTGGGTTTGAGAGGTTGGAGTGCATCTTTGCCAAGTGTGATTTTGTTAGACCACATAGTATACAAGGATCTTTCGATGATTTGAGCTTCACCAGGTAATGGTCCATAAGAAACGCAATCCCTAAGGCGCCTATAAAATTCTTTTGGGTACCACAAGATATTTTCTTTTGTAATGATATAGTTTGAACCAGGGGCAAATTTTAAATATTTCGGGGTAGGGAAGCCAAAGTGTCTTGCGAAGCCGTTGTAGCTGTTAAAATATTTAGTTTTTAAATCATTTAAGTACCAGCTGTTGTTTATTTCATTAAACATTCCATTTTCATCATAAAAACACGCAGGCATATATGTCTTGTGGTGCTTGGTAAAGATTGGCGTAAAAAAGGGATTATCGCATATCCCATCAAATTCTTCTCTGCTTATATATTTAAATATATTGCCCTTAGTCATAATCATTGAGTCAGGCAAATTATCGTAGTTGTCTATAATATATGTAAATTTATCGTAGATATCCCATCCGATATTTTTTACTTTTTTCACTTTTGTTTGGTCAAAGGGCTGTATCCATTCATCAGTATCACTGCGGTCATAGATAATATAATCATCTGTATAATCCAAAATCCAGCTTATGTCAGCGTTATAGTTGGAAACCATTAAAAAATTATTTTTTATTTTCATCAGCGTCGATTTAGATTTTTATATATCTCGCTATGAAATTTCTGATTTTAAGTGGGACGAATCTGCTTATTTTATTTTTGAGACATACTAAAAAGTTTTTATTTTCTAAGAGTATAGGTGTGGTGTTATTAGTGTGGAAATACTCCGGATGGGACGCTTGGTATGCTTCGAATTCCCTGACGCATGTATCATAATCACTGAGTTTCCCATCTCGATCTTGGTACATCCATCCCTTTGTTATGTTGTAGCCACAATTCCAATATCCATCTGAAGTATTGTAACGAGCCCAGTATTTCGGAGCTATGCAGTATTTGAGTTTCTCAGAGAGCCATGCAGGGAACCAGGCGAAGCTCGAGTTAGACAGTATCAAGTAGTGTGCATTTTTTACAATCGCATAATCCTTGCCGATATTAAAGTGAAATACTTCGTATTTTGGAAAGAATTTCTTGGCTTCGTAAGTGTCGTCAGTGATAACTACGAATTTAAAATTTGGATTTATTTTTCTCATATTTTCCACTGCGTCATCCCAGTATTGCTTACGCAGGTACAATTCTTTATGCCTTGCATATTCTCCACCTCGGAAATTTATGATGCAGACATCATCACTCGAATAATCATAGCACTCATACTCTTCTTTTACTTTGAGCCATTCTTTTATTTCGTTTTTTCTATGCTCAATATATTTTTCATCTTGCATCAAGCCGTCTATTTTTGTATTAGGAAAAATATCTACAAGATTTTTGTCATATAGTCTAATGTCAGATCCATCTACGGGATGTATTATTTGTTGTTCACGATAATAATTTAGTATGCCTTCTGGTAGTTGGGTAGGCGGCTCACCTTCTGGTCCCTTGCCGCCCGTGACCTTGCACCCAAAGTCCAAGTCGAAATACGAAGAACCTTTAAATTTTTCAGGACTCATGATGCCAAAGTCATACCCTTTGTCAGTGGCAATGACCCGCGTCGTCACATAACAGAAAATTTGATTTCCTAATCCCTGACCGTTATACATTTCAGTTATTATTTTATTTCCTTTTTCAAAATCAGGGTACCTAGAATTTTCACCCATTGTTTTATGATACACAAATGTTTTTAAGCCTTTATTTTCTGGAAGGGGAGCTTCTCGTCCGAACAACAATGCTTCCTCAAAAGGTGCAAATTTGCATCCGTGTTCTTCAAACACATGCCTCATATTTACCGAGATGTATCCATCTTCATTATAGTAGCCATGGAAAGGCTTCCACTCCATTCCTATTTTTTTCGGTAGTTGTAATAATTTTTTTGATCTTAAAGATACACTATTTCCAACTTTTTGGATTTTTCCATTTATATCCCGATAAGAAAAACTGTCAGTAGGTAGAGGAAAGGGGGAGCCTATGAAGTCATATTGGAGCCATTCATCACGCCACAATTGCGGCTCCCCGATTCCTCCGTCAGGGTGTATGAGTAAAGCAAAATCTGTATCGATATAATCTCCCAAGTCAAATACTACGGCTTTATTCCATTCGTCGATGGTGTTCGTGTTTACGATTATATTTTTTACTGCACCAAATTCTATACCTCGTGAGCTGTATGCGAGCGCGTGTTCTTGTTGCTCTTTGTATTTTATTGAACCGAAACAGCAGAGAGTGACATTTGGAAGTTTCAATTTACTCATAATCTTTTGGGATGGGAATTCCTGTTTCTTTTATATAATCTTCAACGCTGTTTGGTAGTACATCGGGGCGAGTGCGTTTTGCAAGTTCAAACATTGTTTTCCTACCAGTGCCTAAATATTCTATATCTTTTGATGAATTTTGTTTATCCCAGTTAGTAATTCTTTTAGCTAATAATTCGGCAATTACATTTACATAGTCTCCTTGGGTGTATTGATCTATGTATGCTTTTGGGAAGGGGAATGGGTTTGGTTTAAACAGAGTTCTAATAATTATATGTTTTGGGTGAATTTTTACTATTTCCTCTCCTAGTTTTTTAGTTAAAGCATAAATTCCTAGAGGATTCTTGGCATATTCAGTGGATACGAAAACAAAAGGCGTGTTTTTGTAATGCTCTACTAAATTAAAAGTTCCGTAAGCATTTACCATAAAACACTTATCTCTTTCTTCAAACTCGGCTTTTTTTACATCCGTGTATGCTGCCACATGTACTATGAGATCGTACTTTTTCTCTAAAGTTATTGGCTTTGTGAAATCCAATTCTTCTTTGCTGAGATAATCCCCAGGTAAGTGCTTTTTTAATTCTGTTGCGAGTTTACCGTTGCCACCAGTAATCAAAATATTACCTAGCATAAAATTCCTTCACTTTAGATATTATAAACTGCACCTGTTCGTTGGTGAGTGCATTATGTACGGGTAGTGAGAGTAACTTTACCCATTCTCGATCAGTAACAGGGAGGGATCTTTTGACTGCTTTTTTCCAATATGTCATTTCTGACAGAGGCTTGAAATGCACAGAGGTCGCAATGCTGTTTTCGGCTAAGAATTCTCCTAGTTCATTACGGCTTTCACATTTCATCGTATAGTATTGCACTGTGTGTGAGTGCATGGGTGTTTTTATTTGAGGCATATCTTTAAAAGCCTCGTTATACATAGATTCAATCTCTCTTCTGCGAGCATTTGTTTTTTCCAGTCGGCGTAGTTGTCCTAGTCCTACTACTGCTTGTACGTCGGTCATATAAGCTTTTATTCCTTGAGCTTGGGTTATGTCATAATCCCAGGTATATTTTTTTTGGTCTACTCGGTCATAAGTAGACTTTTCAACTCCAAGCCAAGTTAGAGTACGTAATTTTTTATATATTGCTTCATCATTTGTCGTAATAGCGCCCCCGTCCCACATAGGCATTGATTTTACTGCTTGAAAACTCCAGATAGTTATATCTGCATCTTTACCGGCACCGGGCGTATACATTGCGTGAGCGGCGTCTTCGATGATGAGGCCTTTAAATTTTTTTCTTATTCCTTTTACGTCGGCCAATCTACCGTGTGAATCTACTGTGATTATGGCTTTTGTTTCTGGAGTCACTACGATTGTGTTTGGATCGAGGCACAGGGATTCAGGATCTATGTCCGCAAAAGTCACATCCATATTATTCCATTCTCCGACAATAGCATCGGACACAAAAGTCATTGGAGTTGTGATGAGTTCTCCGCCTTGTATATTGTGTACCTTTAAACATAAATCCAAGGCAGAGGTTCCAGAATTTACAGCTATGCAATATTTTGCTCCTACATGTTCTGCAAATTTTTTCTCAAATTCTTGAGTTTTTGGTCCAAATCCCCACCAGCCGGAATCAAGTACTTCTATAAGTTCCTTCTTTGTTTGTTCGTCAATTGTCGGTCTTAATACGGGTATCATATTTTTTATTTAAGTAAATAATCAGAGTGTATTTTACCACATATTTATTAATTTGGACAATCCATTTTTGCCGTATCTTTTTTGCATGAGCCACCTCTCTTTTAGTTTTGTCATTAGCTTTGTACTTCTGGTCGCTTGATTTTTATTGAGACCTATTACTACATTTACTGTATTTAATATATCAGGTTTTCCGTACATGTCATGTAATTTTTTATAGTAATCACAGTCTAAGAGCCAGGTTAAGTTTTCATCAAAGAGCAGAGGATTTTCATTTTTGATAGTTAAGACGGATGGCGCGCCTATGGTATTTTTACCTAGATATATTTTTTCATTGTAGGAAGGAAAGTGTGAGTTTTTGATTTCTCCGTTGCCCGTATCGTGAGCACAGCCTGTTACTAGCCATTGACCTTTAAAATTATCCGCAATTTCCTGCAAAGAGTTTTCATTGGCTAAAACATCATCCATATGTAAGATTTTTATTAACTCACCATTCGCTTTTTTGATTGCCTCGTTTGTGTTTTTAGAAATTCCCTTTCTAGTATTTTTAAAATATTGTATGTTTAGGGATCGATATTC
>CAYGIL010000025.1:0-7762 GCA_964349965.1 uncultured Candidatus Saccharibacteria bacterium
CTATCAAGGTTGTATACAGATTCGCTATAATGATGTAGTCATAGGTAGAAAACTTCAGGCGATTGCAAAAATGTTCATGGAAAGGTATAAATAAAGCTACGGGCCTATAGTTCAGCGGTAGAATATCTCTCTCCAAAAGAGCAGACCGAGGTTCGAGTCCTCGTGGGCCCGCCATGATAGAAAATTTTTTTGGGTACAACAAGTCAAATAAAGAACATATCAAATTAAATTTGAAATTTCTTGACTTTATGATTTATTATCTGCATGCCATACCAGCTAATGATACAGAGCATATAAGGGTTAAGCAGATGCTTGATAAGTGTCATGCTCTATACAAACTATCACAAGAAGGGAAAGACATAGATATCTCAGGACTCCATGCTGAATTTAAAAAATTTAAAGATGAAAGAGATTTTTTAGAAAAGCTTTAAATACACTAGATATTCATGACCCATCTTTTCGATATCCCATATTTGATCACTACCTACGGATATGCGGGGATCGCTATTATTGTGTTCCTCGAGTCAGGGATATTTTTTGCATTGCCGGGAGACAGTTTGCTCTTTACTGCGGGACTTTTTGTTTCAGCGTTTGGGCTTAATATTGTATTTTTAATAACTCTTATTTTTATTGCTACGTTTCTAGGAGGACTTGTAGGGTATGAGATAGGAAGGTATCTAGCCTGGCTCGAGCGTTATCCTTTTTTTAGGAAAATAATAAAGCCTGAGCATATCAAAACCGCACATGAATTCTTCGACAAGCATGGACTGGTCGCTATTATCTTTTCTCGTTTTGTGCCGATAGTGCGAACCTTTATGCCTATTGTCGCGGGGGTTGCCAAAATGCACTACGGCACTTTTTTGAAATATAGTGTGATTAGTTCACTCCTGTGGTCTGTGCTTATTACACTCGCTGGGTTTTACTTAGGGCAGATATTTCCATGGATTAAAGATTATATCTCTTGGGTAGCAGTTCTGATAGTTTTGGTCTCAGTTGTACCAATACTGTTTGATATATGGAAAAGCTATAAAAAGAAAAAGGTTATAGGTTCTGAGTAATATACTTTTCAATTTTTTTATACTCACTGGGATCGAACCATTTGATCAAAGTGTCACGTTTAAACCAAGTCATTTGGCGCTTTGCGTATTGGTATATTTCTGTATTCAAATTTTCTATCATTTGCTGCTTGCTGATCTTACCTTGAAGATGTAAAGCCATATACTTGTATTCAAGACCAAGCTCCTCCATACGTTTAAAAGGCAGCCCGATTTTTCTAAGTTTTTGTGCTTCGTGAAGCATGCCAGATTTTGTTCTCTTTATTAATCTGTTTTTAATTTTCTCTTGTAGCTTGTCAGAAGGTAAGTACAAGCCTATTTTTATAAAATTGTATTTCGGCTTTATTTCCTGTATTTTCGGTACTTTACCTAAAACCGTAGCTATTTCTATGGCTCTTATGAGCCTCACTTTATTTTTAGCATCAATGCTCTTTGCTCGCGCTTTGTCTAGTTTTTTTAATATACCAAAAAGCGCTTCAACTGATTTTGTCTCGAGATTTTTCCTTAATTTTTTATTTGGTGGAACTTCTGGTAAAATCATTCCTTTTATTACTGCGTCGATGTAGAATCCTGTTCCACCACAGAGTATCGGTATACGACCCTTTGCAACAATATCTCTTATCGCGAGATTTGTCGACACTTGGTATTCCTGTACCGAAAATCTTTTTTTGGGATTTACAACGTCGAGTAGATGATGCGGGACACCTTTCATTTCTTTTTTGGTAATTTTACCTGTACCTATATCGAGACCTTTGTATACTTGTCGTGAATCAGCAGAAATGATTTCCCCGTTTACTTTTTGTGCGATTTTGACTGCGAGGTCGCTTTTTCCGGTTGCAGTTTGACCAAGGATGACTATAACTTTTTTCATGAGGTGTTAATTATATGTAGATTTCATTTTAGCGCCGATTTTATTAAATCGAGTTACTATGTCTTCGTAACCTCGTTTTATCATATATACATTTCTAAGTGTTGATGTGCCTTTTGCAGCGAGCATTGCGAGCATAATAACCACAGAAGGTCGCAGAGCAGGAGGGCAGACGACTTCGGCTGCTTTTAGTTCTGTTGGTCCTTGTACGAATACACGATGCGGATCAGCGAGTAGAACCTGTGCACCGAGACGGTTGAGCTCTGTGAGGTATATCGCTCGATTTTCGTATACCCAGTCATGAATCAGGGTTCGCCCCTCGGCGCATACTGCGATCAACCCAAAGAATGGAAGGTTGTCGATATTGAGACCTGGGTATGGCCTCGCTTCCACTTTGTCTTCGAGTGCTTTTAGCTTTGACGGCAATATCAAAATATCAGTGAGATTGGTTTGATTGTTTTTAGATTTGTATTGCTTCAGCTTTTTAAATTTGAGCCCCATTTTTTTGAGTTTGTAGAGCTCGAGTTCTAAAAAGTCGATCGGGCAGCGTTTGATCTCAAGCTTTGAATCAGTTGCGATCGCAGCAGTGATCCACATCATTGATTCGATCGGATCTTCGCTGTTGTAGTACTCAATGTCTTGATTGATTTCTTTGACTCCGTGTATTGTGATTGTTGTGCTACCGATGCCTTCTATTTTTACCCCAAGTTTTTGCAGGAAGAATCCTACTTCTTGTACCATGTAGTTCGATGCAGCGAATTTTATAATGCTCTTGCCTGGTATGCAGGCTGCGGCTGTGAGCAGGTTTTCGCAAGCTGTGTCGCTCGACTCGTACATAATAACAGTGCTTGGCTTTAGTTTTGTGTGTTTGAATTCGTAGCTATTATTTGTAACTTTTATTTTTACTCCTAATTCTTCGAGTCCAAATATGTGTGCGCTCACTGTTCGTTTTCCGAGTTTGCATCCCTGCGCATGAGGCAAGGAAAAGGAATTCAGCCGATGAATCAGCGGCCCAGCGAACATTATAATACTTCGAGTTTTAAGTGCTGCATTTTTGTCGAGTTTTTGTAAATTCAAAACCTTAGGTGGTATTATTTCGATACTCTGAGAACCGATCCATTTGGTTTTTACACCAATACTTTCGAGTACTTCTATGATTCTATATACTTCTTCGATGCGAGAAATACCATGCAGTGTTGTCTTGCCTTTGTTTAAGAGTGACGCACAAAGGAGTCCTACCGAACCGTTTTTTGAAGTGTTTGTAGATATTGATCCATGTAGCTTTCTCCCTCCTTCGATTTCGAAGTTTTCAATTAGATGCCTTTCTTTTTTCATTTTTGATTGTCCTCTATCTGTGCCCAGGGAGAGAATCGAACTCTCATGATGTTGCCATCAATAGATTTTGAGTCTATCGCGTCTACCAATTCCGCCACCTGGGCATATTCTCAATCCACAGATTGTACACAAAAAACTGCTAAAAATCAATTTCCGAGGATTGATTTTTATGTTAACATAGACCCATGTCCAACTTGTATTCAAATTCAATTTTCTGGGTCGACACTGACAAAATCAAGCCTAATCCATATCAACCGCGTCGTGAATTTGACGAGTCACATCTTTCTGATTTGGCTCAATCGATCAAGCAATACGGAGTACTTCAGCCGCTTACTGTTTCCCGCATAGAAGTAGAAAAAGAAGCAGGTGGAGGCCTCACGACTGAGTATGAGCTTATAGCAGGGGAACGAAGACTTCGTGCGAGCAAGCTCGCAGGAGTAGCACAGGTTCCCGTCATTATCCGTACAGGAGATACGTCGATGATGAAGCTCGAACTTGCGATTATTGAGAATTTGCAGCGAGAAGACCTAAACGTTGTTGACCGTGCGCATGCCTTTTCCCGTCTTGCTAGCGAGTTTAAATTTACACATGGTGAAATAGCAAAGAAAGTAGGCAAGAGCCGAGAGTACGTTTCAAACTCGCTTCGCATTTTAGCACTTCCAGATGAGATCTTGATCGCTCTTGGGGAAAAGAAACTCACCGAAGGGCATACCCGACCACTTCTCATGCTCTCTGATCATAAAGAGGAGCAGCTCGTGTTATTCAAAGAAATTATTTATAAAAAGATCAGTGTTCGGGAGGCAGAAAGAATGGCTCGGAAAATAGCCTCTGATAGGGTTCGCAAGAAAGAACTAATGCCTGATCCGGAAATCATAGAACTCGAAGGTGAGTTTCAGAACAAGCTCGGTACTCGAGTTCACATAGATCGTAAAGAGCTCGGCGGTCAGATCAAGATAGACTTCTTTTCGACTGATGACCTCCGTGAGATTCTAAATTCAATTACCAAGGGCGATACGGAAAAAAGGCCTGAAGAGATGCTTCAAAATTACATTAATAAAAACGAATCAGAGGCGGATGCTTCAGTAGATCCGGTAGAGCTTTTAGACGACAGGAGTGCCGAGGAGAAAAAGGAAGACGATACAGATCTATATAACATTTCTAATTTTAGTGTTTAGCCCTCGGTTCTAATTTTTAGAACGGCGTCCAAATGATTTAAGTCGTGCGAGTAAGCTATTCTTTTCTAGATAGGACTTAATGTGTTTTTGTGCGGCGGTTGTTTTGGCGTGTTCGAGCCATTTGCCCGAAGGATTTGCATCTTTCTTCTTCATTATTTCAACAATGTCACGATTCTGTAATTTGGTGAAAATATGAGACATTTTTCCGTTGATTTTAGCTCCGCTAATATGGTCTCCGATTCCTGAATGTACGGAGTATGCAAAGTCTATCGGCGTAGCACCTTCGGGTAAATCTATAACGTCACCTTTAGGGGTAAATATAAAAATACGATCACCAAAGAAGTCGGTTTTGATGTGTTCGAGGAAACTCTTTGGGTCGCTGGGATTATAATTTAGATTTTTGAGCTCCTCGATCCATTGGAATTTTTCTTTATTAAAAGTATTTTTATTCTTTTTACTTTCTTTGTAGAAAAAGTGAGCGGCGATTCCGTAGAATGCATCAGTGTTCATTTCTTTGGTTCGGATTTGGATCTCAGCTGTGCCGCCACCTTTGGTAAAGATAGTCGTATGGATCGAACGATAACCATTTGGTTTTGGGGTTGCTATGTAGTCCTTGATTCGTCCCGGAACCGGTCTCCAGATCGAATGGATCAGTCCTAGCACTCGGTAGCAATCAGCAACATTGTTGACGACAATACGGAGGGCAACGATGTCATAAATCTTGTCGAGATTCATATCATAACGCATCAACTTTTTCCACAAGCTGTATTTGTGCTTGATACGGTAACTCACCTCGAGGACTTTTATTTTATTTTTCTCAATTTCTTTTTGGATTTCCTCTTTGACTTCTTCGAGGTTTTTTTGATACGTTTCTTTTTTCTCTTTTATCAGTTCTTCTATTTCTGCTGCTTCGGTAGGGTATACATAAGGGAATGCCGTGTCCTCAATTTCACTTTTCAATTTTCCGATACCGAGTCGATTTGCGAGTGGTGCATATACTTCGATGGACTCCATAGCGATACGCTTTCTCTTGTCTTCACGTACATGCTGTAGGGTTTTTAGATTATGAAGTCGATCGGCAAATTTGATAATAACGACTCGAGGATCGTTTGCCATAGCGAGGAAGAATTTGCGAAGACTTTCAACGTGTCGTTCGTAGCCACGGTATTTTAGTGTTCCGAGTTTTGTTACACCTTGGACGAGAAATAGTATTTCATCACCAAATTCGTCTCGAATTTGTTTTTCTATTTCTTCCTCGGGTATATTTGTGTCTTCGATAACATCATGCAAGAATCCTGCAGCAATGATTTGTGTATCCATGTCGAGAGTCGCAAGAGTTTTTGCTACCTCAAAGACATGAGTAAAGTACGGATCTCCACTCATGCGTTTTTGGCCTTCATGCACATGATGGGCAAAATCATACGCTTTTTGCAAGAGTTCTCGGTCTTTCTCAGTTATTTTTTCTTCAAGTACATCAAATATCTCTCGAATATCATTCATACTAGAGAATAGTATACCATGTTCGATTATTCTTCAATTTTCTTTTTCTTGTGAGGGTTGTGATTAGGGCAGGCTTTGTTGGAGCAGCGTTCAGGTATTGTCTTAGTGCCTTCCATCATGAGCGCCCCACATTCATCGCATACGTTACCCGTTGGCTTGGCCTTGATCGCAAATTTACAGTCGGGATAGTTTGAGCAGGAGTAGAAAATCCCAAATCTTCCTCGGCGTTCTGACATATCTCCTTTCTTACAGAGCGGGCAGGTGACACCAGTTCTCTTTCGTGCTTCTTCGGCTTCATCGCTTTTTATGAATTTACATTTTGGATAACGAGAACAGGAGATAAATGTACCAGTTCCGTCACGTCTTTCGCGTATGACGAGCTTCCCCCCGCCTGACTTGCCAGTTTTGTGGCCACAGTCTGGACATAGTTCGCCAGTTTCCTTTGGTCCCTCGAGTTCTTTGCCGTCGAGCATGCGTGCTCCGTCACAGTCTGGATACTTGGAGCAGGAATAAAATTTTCCTCCTCGTGCGAGCTTTATGATCATCGCGCTACCGCATTTCGGACATTTTATATCTTCTGGGGCATCACCAAGGTTCGTTGCTTTTTCAAGTTTTTCTTTAGACTTTACTTCTTTCAGAAATGGCGTGTAGAATTCGCTAAGGGTTTTTTCATATTCACGTTCTCCACGTGCAATCTGGTCGAGCTTGTCTTCCATTTCTGCAGTAAAAGTGTCGGAGATGTAGTCCGCAAAGTTTTTCTCGAGAAAATCTGATACAACTTCACCTACGTCGGTTGGGAAGAGGGTTTTACCTTCTTTGTTTACATAGCCTCGCTCTTCGATAGTGCGCATTATGGACGCATACGTAGAAGGTCGGCCGATGCCTCGGCTTTCAAGCTCTTTCACGAGGCCGGCTTCGGTGTATCTGCCTGGCGGCTCGGTGAATTTTTCTTCATTTGTTAGTTTGATTAGATCTAAAATCTCTCCAATTTTGCAAATAGGTAATTCTACGTCTTCACCTCTTGCACCTGTGTCTACGCGAAGCCAGCCAGGGAAGAGAAGGCGAGAGCCGTTTGCAGAGAAAGCAGGTAGATCTTCGTGGTTTTTTATTTTAGCAGTTATCTTAGTACGAAGGAGTTTTGCGTCTACCATCTGTGATGACACTGCTCGTTCCCAGATGAGTCTGTAGAGCTTGTCCTGTTCAGGGTTTGAGACAGATATGTGATCGACATGTGTTGGTCGGATTGCTTCGTGTGCTTCCTGGGCATTTTTGGATTTTGTTTTGTATATCCGCGCCTGTGCATACTCATCTCCATATTTGTTTTTAACAAATGAGATTATTTGTGACTGTGCAGCACTCGATAGGGTCGTACTATCTGTACGCATGTAGGTGATATGTCCAGCTTCATAAAGTTTCTGCGCAATCTGCATCGTTCGTGAAGGAGAGTATCCGAGACGTGAGCTCGCAGTTTGTTGAAGTGTGGAAGTCGTAAATGGTGCACGAGGGGATCGCTTTTGTTCAGATTCTTTTACATCATCTACAATCCAGGTTTCGTTTTCACCTGCTTTCATTATTTTTTCTACTAGTTTTTCATCTCGGGGTTCTTCGTTGCACTCGAGTGTGATTTCGTCTTTGCGAGGGGTCTTAAATAACCCAAAAATTCTCCAATACTTTTCAGGTATGAATGCGCGAATTTCACGTTCACGTTCCATTATTATGCGGAGTGCGGGGGATTGTACTCGGCCGGCAGAAAGCCCGTAGCGCACTTTTTTCCATATAAGTCCTGATAAATCATATCCTACGAGCCGATCGAGCACCCTGCGGGCTTC
>CAYGIL010000026.1:0-7705 GCA_964349965.1 uncultured Candidatus Saccharibacteria bacterium
CTTTTTATTCCAAATATAATACTCCCCATTTACAATATTTACTGAAAAAGTGCAGTTTGAACAATTTTTGCAAGCATACAGAAACGAGGAATCACGACAATCCTTGCTCTCCTGACTGAATTTTAAGTTATAGCAATTTTCTACATTTACACATTCATAACAAAGTTCAGAATCATGTATCCATGAACAGTCTACACAATCTTTCGTATATTTTGCGTTGTATACAAACAAGCAGTTTTCAGGATAAGAAGCACGAAAAGTCATATATGAGTTTTTCGGATCAGTAACCCGATGGGCATACGGACTATTCACTGCCATACCTTGTCGAACGATAGCCATACGAGGAACTTTTCGTGAAAGCTCAAAAAACTGCTCTAGAAAGGGGCGTGTTTCGTCAAAATCCATACCATACGAATATGCATCCCATGCATCCGAATACCACACATCTGTGTCATATACAGGGAAAGGTGTAACTTCTGGATACATACTAAAAACATCTTTGCCTGTTAAATCACATTTACGCTTATACAACATTGTCTCATTCGTATGAGTAAAACGTCGCATCCTCCGGCATTCAGGACAAAACGTCGGTGGAGGAACTTTTATTTTTTCGTAGAAATTAAAGTCTTCTGCTTCTATGGTAAAATCCTTTTTACAATTCTGACAATTTTTCGTTTCACTTTTCATAAAGCAGTAGCGTTAAAGTTTAAAACAACTTTGCTATATCATGATACGTGATCACGAGCATAAGGAGAATCAAGATTACAAAACCTGTCATATTAGCGGTATTCGCAAACTTTTGATTCATCGGTGAACCTTTGATCTTTTCGATCAGTAGGAAAAATAACCGTCCACCGTCGAGTGCTGGAAATGGAAGTAAGTTTATGATTGCAAGATTGATAGAGATAAGGGCGGCAAATGAAAGTAAGTATACAAAGCCGAATTGATATGCGTCGTCTACAATCCCCACCATGCCGACAGGACCCGTCACTGACTCTAGGCTCCCTTGCCCGCGAACACTGTCAGCTATGAGGCTGTAGAGGCCCACAAAGGTGCCTTTTGTGACTGACGAGGTCAACTTAAGTCCTTCATACAATGCTGAAATAGGGCCTAATTTAGCTGTACCGATCTGATCCATTGCGATACCGATAGCAGCTCGCCCATCCGCATCATTAGACTCTGGTATAACGATAGTGTTATACACAGTTGGATCTTTACCTCTTGTATAAGACACAGTGACCTCGTTTCCATTATTTGCAACAATTACTGATTTTATAGTTTCCGGATTAACTGAGGAAGGTGAATAATTTTTATCTCGAATTGAGAATATTTTATCTCCGGCTTTGAGTCCTGCGTCTTCCGCAGGCGAATCAGGGAGAACTGAGACAACAACAGTCCGCACATCCCACAACGGATACTTTTCATCAATACTGCCAACCGAAGCAGGAAGACCAGACATAAAACCGACAGAAAAGAGAAACCACGCTAAAATAAAATTAGAAAATACCCCGGCAACAAGTACGAGTGCCTGCTGCCATTTTGGTTTATGCACAAAGCTCCGCGATGCATCAGGACCATTCACGTTTTCCTCATCTGGATTTTCTCCAAAGATCTTTACAAACCCCCCGAGTGGCAAAAGGTTAAAAGTATATTCAGTCTCACCGTACTTCTTGCCGAAAAGCTTTGGTGGAAATCCAAAACCAAACTCATCAACCCTTATCCGAAACTTTTTGGCAGTCAAAAAGTGCCCACATTCGTGAACAAGTACAAGCACAAACAAAATTAGTATAAATATAATGATACTCATATTATCCCATTACTTCCTTTTCCTTTTTATCGAAAATCGCTTCAAGATTTGCATTGGCTTCGTCGACGACCTTCTGAAGCTCTTCCTTTGCTCGGAACTTTTCGTCCTCTGTCATCTTGCCCTCCTTTTCTTTCATTTGCACATCATCCCACACCGTCTCTCGTTCACGGCGCACTGCGATACGCTGTTCTTCAAGTTTTTCTTTGAGAATTTTTACCAAATTTTGTCTGCTTTCAGTAGTAAGCTGCGGGAAAATAACGCGTATACCTGCGTCATCAGTTGCTACTGAGAGGCCTATATTTGAAGAAATTATTGCCTTCTCGACTTCTTTTACCTGACTTTTGTCCCAAGGTATAACGCGGAGTGTTTTAGGATCTTCGATTGCAATGTTTGCAACGTTCTTAATCGGCATAAAAGAACCGTACGAAGACACCATGATACTGTCGAGTACCATGGGCGAGGCACGACCGATGTTAAGTTCCCGATATTCCCTATTTAAAAATTCTTCTACTTTTTTAAGTTCAGCTTTGAATCCCGAAAAGTTGTATTGCATTACCTCAATATATCACAACTACAAAATTAGTAAACGTTCATTACACTTTCTATGGAATCACAGGAATCATCAGCGCGACGGACTCCATGAGAGTTTTAGTGGCACTGCCGGGTTGGCGGAGAAACTCACGGACTTTAAACATATGATGAAAAAGATTAGTGTCAAAGGTGCCCTTTGACACTTTGTGGTGAAGGAAAGATTCGAGGGAGTTTAAGAATTGAATAGACTTTGAACGTGCGGAGGTTGTTGAAATTTCATTTTCTTCATCCTCCTCTACCTCTCTAATTAAATCCTTCACAAATTCAAGACGCAAATAAATTGGCATTTTGATAAACCTCTCTGCCTCTTGTAAATCTTTTGATTTCCCTTCCGCTAGATCTTGCCTGGCGGAGATAAAATAAAAACGAGAAAGAAGAGTCGGTAACAATATATTAGCATCGGGAACAATCACAAAGAAATGCGTATTCTCGATCGGCTCTTCAAAGAGTTTCAGCAGGCTGTTTTGTGCTTCGAGAAGAAAACTGTTTGTAGAAATTATAAAAATTTTCTTCGATGCAGAATATCCTCTCTCAAGTGCGTATGATTTTAAATTCCGTGCATCGTCGATCTTGAACGAATCAAGCACGATGTGCGAAACATCAGGACTACCTACCGTTACCAAGCCAATACTTTCGAGAAGCTTGAAAATTTCTGAAACAACCTGTTCTCGATCACCCTCCAAAAGGTATGCATGGTGCAAATTATTTTTATTTATTTCTTTGAGAAACATTATTTTTTACTGATGACTGTTTTCTTGTACACATCAAGGTGATCGAGTGCAATACCAGTCCCCTTTGCAACGCAAAAGAGCGGGTCTTCGGCAAGCGTAGCCTTTACTCCGGTTTTTAAATATACCAAGTCAGCAAGGTTCCGAAGCTGCGATGAACCACCTGTCATTATTATACCGTAATCTATGATATCCGATGCAAGCTCCGGTGGAGTTTCCTGGAGTACGTCTTTGATCGCTTTGATGATTTGCTTGAGTTCCTTATCTATCGCTTTTACTATTTCATTTGTTGAAACTTGTGCTGTGCGCGGAAGCCCTTGGATGAAATCACGTCCTTTAATAGTGACCTGAAGTTCTTCTTCCATGGGTACAGCAGAACCGATCTTTATTTTCACTTCTTCGGCAGTCCTGTCACCTATGGCGAGGTTAAAAGTTTTCTTGATATAGTCTGCGATCGCTTGATCGATTTTATTTCCGGCACATTTGACCGAGGTAGATGCTACGATACCTCCGAGTGAGATCACGGCCACGTCGGTTGTACCACCCCCGATATCTACAACCATGCTTCCACGAGGTTCGTATATCGGTATGCCCGCACCGATAGCAGCAAGTATCGGCTCCTTCACAACATACGCATTTTTAGCCCCTGCGCGTATCGCCGCCTCGATCACTGCACGACGCTCAGTAGAGGTAACGCCCGCAGGCACTGATACCATAACATCAGGCTTAAAGAAATTAAATTTTCCAAGCGCTTTGTTTATGAAATAACGGAGCATCGCCTCAGTAACACGATAGTCTGCAATCACGCCGTCACGCATTGGGCAATATGTTATGATAGATTCCGGGGTTTTTCCAATCATACCCTTTGCTTCGACGCCGATAGCTAAAATTTTATTATCTTGCTCTGATACAGCCACTACGGAGGGTTCATTCAGCACTACTCCCTTACCAGGCAAAAACACCAAAGTATTCGCAGTTCCGAGGTCAATTCCGAGTTTTTTGGAAAAAAGCTTCATGAAATTGAATATAGCACAAATGTGCTAGAATAAAAAATATGAGGATTTTGAGCGTAATACCTCTAAAAAAGGGCCTTTTAAAGGGTAATCTGACCTATTTTAGCGCGAAAGAGATACCAAATGGATCCCTGGTCACTATAATGCTCCGAAGCAAAAAAACGCTAGGTTTAGTGGTTTCTTCAGAGGATGCAACTAAAGAAAAAACAAACATAAAAGATATGAATTTTGAATTAAAAAAGATAGTGGAGGTAAAAGGAGTATCAGTATTTTTAAAAGAATATTTAGAATCTATATTTCTCACAAGCGCTTATTTCGCAGGAAGTAAAAACAACGCCATCACTAGCCTCATACCGTCCGCATTCCGTGAACAATACGACGAGGTAAGTAGAATAGTTAGAAATAAATACAAAGACGCGCCACAAGAAAAAGAAGAAAAGGTGGTGCGAGCAGAAAAATTGATTTTACAAGAACCAATGGTGGATCGATTGTCAGTATATAAAACTTTGATCAGAGAAAATTTCGCGCAGCAAAAATCTGTGTTCATCGTACTCCCTACTGAGAGCGACATAGGCAAACTCGAAGAACACCTAGCTCGAGGTATCAATGAATTTACGGTTAGTATGCATGGAGGGTTAAACGGCAAAAAAATAATAGAAAAATTTAAAAAAATAATGGAAACAGATCACCCAGTACTAATACTGGGCACCGCGCCCTTCTTATCAATCCCGAGAAGAGACATAGGGGTCATCGTTCTAGAGCATGAGAGTAGTAGTGGTTACAGGATGCTCAGTCGCCCGTATTTTGATATGCGAATATTTGCAGAAATTTTCGCATCAAATATAAATGCAAAATTTGTAATGGGAGATACACTACTTAGACTCGAAACAATATCCAAAAAAGATGCTGGTCTATATACGCCGCTTCACCCCTTGTCATTCCGGATAAATTGGGACGGAGATATACGTGTCGACAGCGAACGTAGTACAAAGAAAAACATTCCGGATACTGGTGCAAAGGCAGTTGAGTTTAAGATATTACCCGACAGTACTATCCGAGAAATAAAACAATACGTATTAAAAGGTAAAAATGTTTTTGTATTTGCTCTTAGGAGAGGTCTAGCTACAGTGACGGCATGCCGTGACTGCGGAGAACTAGTGCTATGCCCTAAATGCCTTGCGCCACTCGTACTCTACAACGCTTTATCTAAAGATGAAAAAGTATTTATCTGCAACAAATGCAGTGAAGAAAAAAGCAGCAAAACTGTATGTACAAATTGCCATAGTTGGAATCTAAACCCCCTAGGTATAGGAACGCAAACTGTTGTCGAATATTTAGAAAAAATAATAAAAAATGATCCTGAATTAATAAACACAAAAATATTTCGCCTAGATAAAGAAGGGGCTAAAACAAAGAAAGGCGCAGAGAAGATAGCCGCGGAGTTCGAAGAAAACCCAGGGTCTATACTCGTCGGCACTGAGATGGCGCTTTTTTATATTAAAGAAAAAGTCGCACTTTCGGTCATAGCGTCCTTTGATTCGCTTTGGAGTATACCTAATTTCAAAATGAGTGAAAGAGTAATCCAATTATCACTCAGTATAATAGAAAAAACAGAAAAAAGACTAATAATACATACAAAAAATAGGACAGATCAAGCCATACTCGCCCTAGAAGATAAGAATATACTCTCTTTTATACGCCACGAGCTAGATGACAGAAAAAAGCTTGGCTATCCACCATTCAAGAGATTTATCAAGATAAGATATGTCGGGCCCAAAAACCAAGCCCCGGCAGTCCAAGAATTCTTACAGGAACAACTAAACGAATTCAAACCGCTTGTTTTCAGCGGCTTTATACGAGAAGCGCGTAACACCGAGGTTACAAATGCCCTCATAAAACTCGAACCAAATGAATGGTCGCTGGCTGCGTTATCGCTTAATTCTTCAATCAATGAACGCTTGTTGATGAAACTTTTATCTCTGCCTCCTCTCTTTGAAATATCTGTGGATCCAGAGGATTTACTATAGGAAATACTTTTCTATCCTCTATTCTGTCGCCTATGACTTTATCAGCGTTTTTCTTTATTGAAGAATAAATTTTATTCTTCAATTTAGAGGTTCTTTTTAAGCCAAACGTAAATAAAAATATGCTTACAGATGAGGTCAAAACTCCTATTATTTTAACAAAAACGTTAGAGGAAAAATGAATGAGGGTCACACCCGCTGCAAGCACAGTGAGACTAGTACGAACATAGGAAAGGAAAGTATTCTCCGCAGAAAGCATAGTGCGATCTATAGCTAAATGATCTCTCAGAATTAACTTACTGAAAGTCGTATCCCCGTATTTCTTTGTTGACAGATCATCTTTGATCTTTAAATTCTTTCTATGAAAAGGCATCTGAATAATTTAGATCAAATAAATAATATTCCTGATAGAACAAGAAGTCAAATATAGCTAGTAGCACAACACAGTGAATTCACCTCTCTGCTTTACGGAATTTTCTTTGAGATACTCTAGTAGTTCTTCCGGGGTGCCAGATTTAAACTCTTCGTACAGCTTAGTCATCTCACGCGCTATGCATATTTTTTTATCGGGGCAAAACCTTACGAGAGATTCTAACGTCTTTAGGATACGATGCGGAGACTCATAAAACACCGTGGTACGCGTTGCTTCAGCAATCTCTTTAAATAAAGTCTCTCTGCCTTTCTTGTGCGGCATAAATCCAAGAAAAGTAAATTCGTGAGTTGGCAATCCAGAAGCAGATAACGCAGTTATAACTGCCGTAACCCCAGGAATCGGAACTATTTTTACTTTTTCACTACTAAAATTTTCTTTTATCTTAAAAACAAGCAAGGCACCTGGATCAGAGATACCTGGAGTGCCTGCGTCAGACACAAGTGCAAGATTTTTACCTTCTTCTAGAAAGCTCAAAATCTTCTCTACTTTCGCAAGCTTGCTATTCGCATGATAGCTCATCGTAGGCGTATGCATGTTGTACTTACTCAAAATCTTTTTCGTCTCACGAGTATCTTCGCATAAAATTAGATCAACACTCTTGAGTGTCTCGAGCGCGCGAAGCGTAATGTCCCCCATATTTCCTATCGGTGTTGCAACGACATAAAAGGTAGACATAAGGGATTAATTATAAATACTATGATCTCCGATAGCCAATAAAATTATTTCCTCTTTGGACTCATATTGAAAAACAATTCGTATTTTATAATTCACAGACAAACTCCAACAATTTTTCATTTGCCCATGAAGCTTATGGATTTTCAGAGAAGCATTATTGCTAGGGCTTTTTAAAATATCAATCTTTTCAAACACTTCATCGACCAGGCTTTTTTCTAACTTATGGAGTTGTTTAATAAATGAGGGTTTAAATGATATCTGTATCATTTTATTACTTAATTTTTTTCATTAACTGTCTTAAATCTCCACGAAGTGTAGGTTCTTTTTGAGCACGCAAGACGGCAGCAATAGCTTCCTCTTCTGAAAGTCGCTCTAAAGCTCTTCGCATTACAGCGGCCCTATTACTAGCAACCCCAGATTTTACTAGATAATCT
>CAYGIL010000027.1:0-5932 GCA_964349965.1 uncultured Candidatus Saccharibacteria bacterium
TAATAAAATAATTCTACATTAATACTAATCCTTGCGTGATCGCCTTTTCTTTTTAAATATAAGGTTAAAGAGGAAACTATCCCGCATATCCTCGATGATGTCTTTGGTTGTATCTCCTATCTCATCAACGCTCTTATCAACCTTGTCTAAAATTTCTGAGAACGTGCGTGCCGCACGGATAGAATAAAACAAGAGCACAGATACGAATACAAACAGAACCACAAACCCAACTGAGGATATAAAGAAAAAGATATACATTTGCAAAAATTGATCCATACGGTGATTATACTACACTTTTGATATGTGTTCTATGGCTCCTAGAATCTTATTCCTTAAGGCAGTACCCCTTCTCACTTTAACCCTTAAAATACCTTTATACTTTTCAACATTTTTTAATGAAGCTTTTTTGAGGTTTGTTTGTATAAAAGTCGTTTTTGAAAATTGGCCATTCTTAACACCAAGGAAATCCATCCAAAAATTCTTTATGCTTTTCTCTTTCTTCTTGAAAAAATTATTAACAGTTAGGCGAAATATGAGTGAGTCTTTGTCTACGCCCCACAACCCGAGCCATTTGAGATAAAAAATAATCAAATATGGATTACTATTAGTAAAACCAAGTTCGCTATTTTCATACTTATAGCCCTCTCCCCAATACAATCCAAATCCAACCATCAAAACATCCCTGTTGGACAGGTCTCCTGCTACTAATGCACCTTCTCGTCTTAATAAAATATTTCTCTCTATCCTCTCTTTTCGCACAGATTCTGCATATCGTAATAGCCCTCTGACGGATTTGAGTTTTCCTTTAGTTTTTATATTTTTAATCACAGACTCTGAAAGAATCATATCTTTGCACCAAAAACTAAGAGTCGACTTTGCAACATTTAATTTCTTTGAAATCTCACCGAGACTTTTCCCAGATTTTCGCATCTTTTGAGCTGTTTCTTTTATATGCGGATAATACATAAGGTATATTATGTATTGTAGTACGTACAAAAACAACTTGCAAACAAAGAACTTGTGGGTTATACTATTTCTGCGGGATAGAGAAGTGGCATCTCGTAAGGCTCAGCGATTTATATGGGCCCCCTCTTAGGAAACTTTGAGGTGTGCACTCATCAAATTCGGAGAACTCCTCTCTGCGTAACCGCAGAAAGACAATTCCGAGCTAAATTCTTCAATTAATTGAAGATAAATGTGTAGAGACTAGATGATGGGCTCCTTAACTTAAATTTATTTAAAAAGGAGATGGTATAGTCCAGACCACAAATTCCATCCGCTCGAGAGCGGAGAAGCAGTGAAAACTGAAGTGGTAAAGCATAACCTTGAGACGACCGTTCGATTCGGTCTCCCGCAACAAGCTAAGATACTATATATAACCATACTCGCGAAATACACCTTCGTAGAGAGCTATTGTGCGTTTTGCTTCAAAATGCGAGATGTCGTAAGCGATACCTTGGTGTGCGATGCGATTACGTACTGCATGCGCCTCCCAAGCAGCAGAAAGTCCTCGAAAAGTATCCTGATTCGCGGCACGAAGTTTTTCCCCGAGCCCCTGCCCTTTGAATCCCATTTGGTCGAGCATCCCTTCGAGCATAGCATCGGCTTCAATGATAGCAAGCTTCCATTCACCGGGATTTTCTGAATGCAAATACTTGAGTGTCTGTACCCAGCGGGGATTTTGTGAAATTGCACCTTCTTGTTCCTTTTTCTTTTCCTGTTCTTTCATATGATGCGCATATTCAGCGATCTCATGTTCGACATGCTCTTCTTCCTTGTGCCTGATCTCAAAAAGCCTAACGAGACAGTATGAGATAAGGGTAATAAAAAATATAGAAAATATTGTGCAAAGAGTGTAAAAGAGATTTAGCACGTCATGATTAAAAATTGCCGGAATCACATCCGCGAAAAAAGCATACCCGCGCTCAAAGAGATAAGTTGGATTTAAATAATCCGAATACAAAAAAGCAAAAGAGTCTCCTGTTATTTCTGTACTCGGTGCTCGAGGGTTCATACGAATACTATAACTATACCACAGGTTTATTTGTCTTTTCGAGTCTCAAAGGCTTTACCAACTTCAAAAAGTGCGTCTTCCCTGTTATGAGGTGCCATAAACTGGATAGAAAAAGGCAAGCCATCACTCGTCTTTCCTGATGGAATTGCAAGAGCCGGTACGCCAGAGAGATTAGCCGGCGCAGAAAAAATATCACAAAGGTACATAGCGACAGGATCATCCATCTTTTCTCCAAGCTTAAACGGCAGTACGGGTACCGTCGGGGTCAATATTAGGTCAACATCTTTGAATACCTGCATGATCTCGTCTTTGATCTTTTCTCGAATTTTTACTGCTTTGTTATAGTACGCATCATAGTATCCATGAGAAAGCACATATGTGCCGAGAAGGATTCTGCGTCTCGCCTCTCTGCCAAACCCCTGCCCTCTGCTTTTTGTATATATTTCCGAAAGTGTATCTCCTTTTGCACTGTGTCCGTACCTTATCCCATCAAAACGAGAAAGGTTTGTCGAAACTTCTGCAGGCATTATGATGTAATACGCGGCCAGAGAGTACTTTGAATGCGGAAGTTTTATATCTTTTATTTCATATCCGAGATCCTTTAATTTCTCAAGAGAATTTTTGAAGTTCTCCATGATAAGAGGGTCCACACCTGTTTCAAAGAGATGCCACGGCACGCCGATCTTCTTTGTATTGTTTTTTTCTTTTACGGTACGCGTATTTTCTACAAGCGACGTATCATCTTTCGGATCATAGAAAGAAAGCGTATCGAAAATAATTTCTACATCACGAATATTTTTCCCAAAAGGTGCGACCTGGTCAAGCGAATTTCCCATAGCGATGATACCGTATCTGGACAAAGAACCATATGTAGGTTTGAGACCCACGAGGCCACAAAAGGCTGAGGGTTCACGCACGGAGCCACATGTCTCCGTACCGAGCGCGACCAGCGCCATGTCGGCGGCTACGGCCGCCGCCGAGCCCCCAGAAGAACCTCCTGGAACTCTTGTCATATCGAGTGGATTTTTTGTTACACCAAATGCACTAGTCTCAGTCGATGAGCCCATAGCAAATTCGTCCATGTTTGTGCGTCCGAGAAATACAGCACCAGCTTCTTTTAACTTTTCAATAACTGTCGCATCATACGTCGCAGTATAATTTTCCAAAATTTTTGAACTCGCCGAAGCAATATGCCCCTCGTATAAGATATTGTCCTTTATTGCAAACGGGATACCTGTGAGTAGTGTCGCTGTCTTATCCGCGAACTTTTTCTGTGCAGCCTCTACCTGCGCACCGATATCAGCATATATTTCAAGATACGCATTGAGCTCAGGGTTTTTCTCTTTGATAACCGCGAGATACGCATCTATAAGCTCCCTCACTAGATACTCGCCCTTCTCGAGTGCCTCATGGGCTTTTTCAATTGTTAGCTCTTTCAAATTAATCATGCTTCAGTCATTCTTAGTCATTATTTAAAATCTTTTTTACTTTCAAAAATCCACCCTGCGAGTCTGGGAATTGCTTTATTATTGAATCATGGGAAAACTTTCTCTCATCAGGCGTATCCTCACGCCATGCGTTGTAGTGTGTGTACTCCGGGTGTAACTCATCGATCTCCACTCCCTCGATCTGCTTTACGTATTCTAAAATACTTCCCATATCTTTCTGAATCTGCTCTTTCTCCTCTTCTGGAAGGTCGATACGCGCAAGATTCGCCAATTTTTCAACATCAATAATATCCATATAAGTTTTTGATTACTTTCCGGTCAGCGCGTGTATACGCTCTTCGACAGGCGGATGCGTTGCAAAAAGTCCAGCGACTTTTTTGCGAAGTCCACCACCGCCTTTTGGGTCAGCTATGTAGAGATGCGCTATGGCGCTCGACTGATGACGCAGTGGTTGATTGTACTGACTGATCTTTTGTAATGCTGATGCTAAGCCTTCGGGGTACCTTGTAAGTAGCGCACCGGAAGCATCTGCAAGGAATTCGCGTTTTCGAGAAATCGCGAGCTGGATTAGAAGGGCCGCGATCGGTGCGAGGATCGAAAGTACAATGCCAACAATAACTAAAATATTTCCATGCTTACTATCATCATCACGACTACCACTAAAAAACAAGTTGTGCCTGAAAACGTCCGCGAGTATTGTCACGAATCCTACAAGCACAACAACAACCGTTGATAGAAGCATGTCTTTATTTCCAATATGAGAAAGCTCGTGACCGATGACTCCCTCGAGTTCAGTCTTGTTAAGCATAGCTAGGAGCCCCGTCGTCGCACAGACGACTGCGTGCTCTTTGTTCCGACCCGTCGCAAATGCATTTGGTGCCGGATCCTCGACGACGTACACCTTCGGCATCGGAAGCCCGGCAGTGATCGAGAGGTTCTCCACGCTCGTATACAAATCAAAGTATTCTTCCCTCTTTGCTTCCTTTGCTCCAGCGAGCCTGAGAACAATCTTATCTGAAAACCAATAAGAGAAAATATTCATGAGCACACTAAAGGCAAAGAAAAAATACAGGATCGAAGGATTGTTGTAATACATACTCATCACCCACCCAAAACCAATTACCACCGCAAAGAACACGGTCATCAGTACCCAGGTTTTTGTTACGTTCTTTGATTGTTGTGTGTATAATGTTGCCATATAAATTAACTAGCATATTCAACTTTTGTATCAGGACATGTAGATTCTATATCATATCCTGCATAATCGTAAAACTGCCATAATATTTTACTCTTCCATGGCTCTCCAGTCCATGCAAAGAAATTTATTCCTTCAGTACCAGAGCATGTACTATAAAATTCATAATTACCATTCCGGTTTAAATCTGTAGTTACAAAATTATCTTTCTGTGTAAATATAAAATCCTTGCTTAAAACAGCAATACCATCTCTGTCATCACTATTTGATACTAACTTATAATTAAAACCACTCGCAAGATCCTGATCGTCTTCGATAAAATTATGAGGGCAATCCTCCTCTCTAAGAGCCTTGCTATCAATTGTGATCTTATAAGTCTTTTGAGGCTCGCCGAGGGTTATGAGAGTCAGAGTATCATTTTTCTTTAGGGAATTGTTGCGTATATGCAAACAATAAGTTGAAACTCCAGCTGAAACATAACCAAGAATATTTTCAAAATAAGCCCCTGTATCATAAGAAGGTAGGCTGACTGTAGGGTTTTCTGTGTTAGATGCTAGGTTGCTTTTTTGCTTAGTTTTTTGTTCAACTAAAGTATTACTAGATGAGGGCTTAGGTGCATTTGAAGGAAGTTTTGTATTTACATCTACACCTAGCTCATCCTGTTTTTCTTCAAGTGGCTCAGGACTTTTGACTACAGTATTCACTTGTTTTTTTTGCCAGACAATACCAAATCCAACTGCACAAATTGCAAGAATAAGTATTCCAAATAAAACTTTAGTAAAAATATTCATCTCTAAAATCTCTAGTTAAATTTTACTTCTACAGGATTCTGCGCGGCGTCGTTATCGGCGAGATCAAAAAGTTCCATTCTGCCAAAGCGAAACATACTTGCAATAATATTTGACGGAAAGGATTCCATTTTGATATTGAGGTCACGCACGTTTGCGTTGTAAAAACGTCGCGCAGCTTGAATTTTATTTTCTGTGTCAGAAAGTTCACGCTGTAATTCCAAAAAATTCGTATTTGCCTTTAGGTCTGGATATGCCTCGGAAATAGCAAAGATAGACTTGAGCGCACCAGTAAGCATATTCTCTGCTTCTGCATGCTCCTTGGTCGGACCTTGAGCGCCCATGGCGGCAGCGCGAGCTTTGGTCACATTCTCAAAGGCACTCGACTCGTGAGTCGCGTAACCCTTTACTGTATTTACAAGATTAGGAATAAGATCGTATCGACGCTTGAGCTGGACTTCTATATCTGCCCAGGCTTCTTTAGCTC